>NZ_JBFUGY010000006.1:0-267074 GCF_056402655.1 Bradyrhizobium sp. P3_C3
CGGCCCCACCGTGGTCGAGAGCTTCGGATCGACCAGCCTGACCGAGCTTGGCACGCACTTCTATCTTTACGACGGCAGCGGCACGGGCCCATCGCTCAAATATCAGGGCGCCGACTATGTCGACGGTCAATTCGGTTCGATAACGCCGATCGGCGCCGAGCAGACGGCGAGCGGATACGAGGTCGCCTGGAAGCAGCCAGGCGCCGATCAGTATTCGGTGTGGCTCACCGACAGCAATGGAAACTACCTTTCGAATGCGCTGACCAGCGTGTCGGGAGCAAGCGCTGCGCTGCAATCGATCGAGACCAGCTTCCATCAGGATCTCAACGGTGACGGTTACCAGGGCATCGTGCTGGATGGAAGTTCAGGCGGTCAGACGCTCGCCGCTGGTAGCAGTCCGACGACGCTAATCGGCGGCCCTAACGATATTTTCACTGGGGGCAGCAGCGCCGACACGTTCGTGTTCCGGCCGGACTTCGGTGCAAACACCGTGAACAATTTCACGCCAGGAACGGACGTACTCCAATTCGATCATTCGATATTTTCCGATGCGAATGCAGCTCTGAGCGTCGCCCAGCAGGTGGGATCAGACGTGGTCATTGCGCATGACGGGTCAAACCTGGTGACCCTTCACGACGTGCAATTGGCTGCCCTGCTGCCCGCATCGGACTTTCATATCGTCTGAGTTTGCGCTCGACGTGTTCGTCGACGGCACGCACCCTCTTGCCCGCCGCGCGGGCTGCTGCATCCGACYGCGCCCTACAGCCTCGGCCGAAAGGTACCGAAGCACCCAATATTTAATCCTCACTTTTCGGTTGCGAAATTAAATCTTTTAATATTTAATTGGAGCGGCTCTGAACTGGCGAATTTGGCCGAATATGACCGCGCTCGTTCCTTGGGCGAGCGTCATTGTTCTGCGAATCGCACCAACAACATTCACGGTGCAACGAGTGTTATTCGGCAATCTGGAAGTTTCATTCTCTCAGCAGGCGGGCCGCGGACGAATGGCGCGCCAGAATCCGTATTTCGGGTTCGGCGGCATTCTTGGGCGCGAAGGGCCGGTCTGGGGGGCCCGCGCTATTCCGACAGTAACAAAGGCCTTCGTGGTTTTGCTTCAAGCAAAAATTGGAGGTTGTGCAGGCAACAGTGCCGGAACTGATGAGACCTTCCCCAAGACAAAATGCGTCGGGGCCTTTGCCGCAAATATGGACGCGCCCATGGACCCGGGAGAATCATGATGCTCGACGCGACAAATAGCAGGCTTTCCGTCGTCGACCAGGAAGATCAGCAGCCCCCTTGGCGAGACGGGACAGGCTTGAGGACGTTGATCGAGAAACTTCGTCATCACCGGCGGATGATGATGGTTCTGACGCTGGTCGGCGCCACCGTCGGATCGGTAGCGAGCCTCGCATACGTTACCGTCAGAGTCCCCGCGTTCTCTGCTTCATCGGACATATTGATTTCGAACACGACGCTGCAGTTGTCTGGCACGGACGCGGTCGTGACCCAGATCCTGGTCGAGAATTCGCTCATCCAGAGCGCGATCGAAGTGTTGAGATCCGGGAGAGTGCTTGGCCGCGTGGTCGACAAGGTCGGATGGGATGAGATCGAGCAAAAATTGCCGAGATCATCATATGCCTTGCCCTGGAGCGACTTTTTTCGCGAGCCGGAGTCCTCGGACACCAGCAGGAGACAGTCGGCGATAGCGTTGTTGCGGTCCAACATGACCGTCGTACGTGTGGGCACAAGCCAAATTGTCTCGCTCGGCGCGAGAGCGTTGACCGCAGTGGACGCGGTGACGCTCGCGAATGAGATTGGTGGAGCATTCGTTCAGGAACTGTACGATGCGAACGCCGTCATCACCACGAACGCTGCCTTGCGGGAGCGGATCAAGGTGCTCGGTCCGACGGCCCGGATCATTAGCGAGGCCGTTCCGCCGAAATGGAAGGATCCACCCAGGGCTGCAGTCGCCATGCTGCTCGGCATCTTGCTCGGCGGCGCCGTGGGCGCGGGAAGCGGCCTCGCCTTTACCATGCTGGATCGGCGCTTGCGCGCTGCAGAGCGGCTCGCCGCCCTGACTTCGGTCGAATGTTTCGGATACGTGCCCCTGGTCGACCCACAATCTTCGTTGCTATCGGAGCCCGACTACAACTTTGATCTGCAGTCCATATTGAGGCGGTCCGTACTGCGCCGCGTGCGCTCCGCGGTGCTTGAACGGTCGACAAGGGTGCCTCGCATTGTCGGCGTGACGTCCTGCAGCGCCGCCGAGGGGAAGACGACGCTTGCCGCCAACCTGGCCCGGTTCATTGCGCGTGAAGGCTCGCGCGTGCTTTTGATCGATGCATGTCGTCCCGATGCGGCGCGCGGTCCGGGACAAGGCGACGTACCAGGTCTTCAGGAATTGCTGCGGGAAACGGCCGCCCTGGACGACGTCATCGTGGACAACATTTGTCTCAACCTCGATTTTCTGCCGAGTGGAAAAGCCCTTGGCGATCTCGACCTGCTGTGGGGCAATCTCGTTCATGCCGTCAACGACGGGCGCGAGCGCGGTTATGAATGGGTCATTCTCGATCTGCCCGAACTTGCAACAGCGATCGATGTGCGCGCCGCAGGTCAGGTCTTCGACGACCTCCTGATCGTGGTGGAATGGGGCCGCACCTCGGAGGGACAGCTCCAGCAAGGGCTCCGCGCGCTGGGATCCTTGCGGGACAGAATCGTCGGTACGGTCATCAACAAGGCGCCATGGACTTCGATCGATTCCGAGACGCCAAGCCTGGCTCAGGCCGGCGGCCGGCTTGCGACGAGCATCGATCCGAAATCGTGGACGGCGAGGTACATCTATGATCACGAAAAGATTCAGTGATATTGCGATGGCCTTGAGCCTCGCGCTGATCTTTGCCGCGCCGCCGGCGTCGGTCCTGGCCGGCGATTACAAGCTCGGAGTATCCGATCGGGTCAAGATCAAGGTGCAGGAATGGCCGGATCTCGCCGGCGAGTACGCGGTCAATCCCGACGGTGTCGTTTCGTTGCCCCTGATCGGGAACATCAATGTGGCCGGCCGCAATCTCAACGATCTGGCGCGCGAGATCTCCGACCGCCTGCAGCAACGTTCAGAGGGCGCACAGCGGACTTTCGCTGCGGTCGAAATCTCTCAGTACCGCCCTTTCGCAATCCTGGGAGACGTTCAAAAGCCCGGTCAATATCCGTATCGGCCGGGTCTTACGGTGCTCGAGGCGATCAGCGTCGCGGGCGGGTATTATCGACCTGAGTTGGGGGTCCTCCGGCTTGGCGCGAGCAGCGACTTCACCAGCCAATCGGCCAAGCTGAACCGGCTGATCGCCCGCGAGGCGCGGCTGATCGCGGCGATCGATGGACGCGAGGATATTCCCCTGCCGCGGGAATTTGCGAAGAAGAACGATCCCGAGATCGCAGCGATCATGAAAAACGAGCAAGCCGCACTCGCGCTGGAAACCGAGATGAAGCGCATTGAACAGGCGGGATTGGAGACGATCAAGTCGCTGTATCAAAACGAGATAGGCTCGCTTGGCGGACAGGTGGGGGCTCTCGTACAGGAGAAGGAAAGTATTGGGACACAGCTCAACCAGCTGCGTGCGATGGCTGCAAAAGGCCTTGCGCTTTCCCCGACAATGTTTGCCCTCGAGCGATCGTTTGCCCAAGTCTCGAATGAGCAGATGAGCGCGGAAACGGCCATTGTGAAAGCCAAAGAGAACATCTCGTTGGCCGAACAGCGTGTCAGCGACCTTCAGCAACAGAGACGGCGCATCGCAACGACGGAGTTGGAGAAGGCAAGAGACGATATTGTCGATGCGCGCGCAAAAATCATGGCGGCAACGCAGGTGCTTGGGATAGTTCAGGCCAGCGTGCCCGGCGATGCGCCTGATCGTTCATCAAAGAACGCCCAGCGGGCCAGTTTCACTATCCTTCGAAAAGAGGGTGAGGCAATGCGGGAGATTGTGGGGGACGAAGTGACGCTTGTGGCCCCGGACGATGTCATCAGGGTCGTTCCGAATAACCTCGTCAACCTCTCGCGGGCGGCCCCACCGGAACGCTAGGCCCCGGCGACCGCTCCCATGAATCGGAGAGCCTTTTCCGCTCCGATTGAATCGGAACGGAGGCTAAACGTTCTCTGGCATTACAGCTGCATTTGTCGAGAGATGAGCGCGGCGAGCACCGGCCTGGTGTCTCCGCCGCCAGAAATTCAGTGGCAGGTCAGATCCGAAACTCTTCGATTTTGCGTCCCGACTTCTTCGCGGCAACCAACCAGCGGGGAAGCTTACCGCGGCCGGACCAGGTTTCGGAGGTCTGCGGGTTGCGATATTTCGGCAGCACCCGTGGATACTTGCGACGCCGTTTCGCGTCGCTCGGCTGGGCCTCGCCCGGCTGAACGATGGCGCCCATTCCGCGGTCAAGGACGGCCAGGCGCTTCTCCAACTCATGCTTTTCCGCCTTGATCCGGGCCGCCAGGATCGCACTGATCTTCTCGTGGAGCGACCAGAGGTCGTCTAACGACATAGACTCGAGCTCGAGCTTTTTCTTCGACAACATTCCGACGCCCTGTAGAATCAATTCGGGTTTCAATATTGCCGCACCCCCGAATAATCAAGAGGGTACCAGATTGTTACCAACAAGAACAAAAATAGTCATTTAAGTCGGCGACCCGAACCGCAACTTCAACGAGCCGCCGGAGGCAAACTCTCCAAATTCGGGTGCGATTGCACGTAGCCGATGCGTGATCGACGCCCCGCGGTTCCCGGCTCAGCCGGCCTCCGCAACGCATGAACGGCCGCAACTGGCGCCGAATGCCCCGCTGGAGCACGATCTGCGCCATGAGAGAGGGCTGCGCGGTCGATGGAACAGCAAAACGACACATATATTTATGAAAGCCGACGACGCTAAAGGCAATTTAAATCCGCGAGCGCAACAAAAATCCATTTATAATAAGCAACCGCCTGATCTAACCGGATATTTCTGCTTCATTAAACTTAACCCGACAAACGTCAAAAATTCAAAAATAATAGTTCCATTAATACAAATAAATTATATAATTTAATCTTCGAATGTTTAATTAGTGTGCGGTGTTTATCCCGCTTTCACCCGGCGCACGCCTGGCATTGAGGCAGCCCCGACCATAATCGCAACCTTGAATAGTGACGAGAATGCATAAATTGGATCTAGACGCCATGGATCTTGATGAACTCTGGCGCCTGCATGAGCAGCTCACGCACATTCTCTCGGAAAAAATTAGTGCAGAGAAGCTCGAACTTGAAAAGCGTCTCGCACAGCTCAACAGGGCCGAGCCGATCGGCGAGACCAAGGGTCCCTCCCCCGAGAAGCAGACCGACCGGCCTCCACGACGCAGATATCCAAAAGTTCTGCCGAAATACAGCAACCCGGCGGCTCCGGAGGAAACCTGGTCCGGCCGCGGAAAACAACCCCGCTGGGTCGTCGCAGCACTCCAATCTGGGCGCCGGCTTGAGGAGTTCCGGATATCCGATCGCGATCAGCCGCCCAGGGATGAGACCGACCACGGCCAATCCTGAAACGCGCCGCTCAAAATGGGACTAGATCAACGCCCGTGGAGGCTTGCGGGTGCGCCGGAGATCCTTGGCAAGGCTGCTGCGAATGCCTGAAATCTCGCCAAGGAGAACGTCACAGAGCTCGATTCGCGTGGTGACCACATTCGCGCTTGTGGTCACGTCTGTCAGGGTATGAAGCTGGACGTGGGCCTGCCTGATAATGCTTAAGGAATCGCTTACCGAACAGCTGGACGACGTCCTCAAATCGCTCATCGTTGCCATGAAGGCCTCCACCTCAAATAGCTTTCGATCGTTCTCTGCGCCCCGCCCGCCTCGGCTCGGGGCTTTGCTCATTGTAGTGTGTTGAGTCTTCCGAGTTGCGCGCGGGCGATTCACCAATCGACGAGCAGAAGATGCTGTAAGCGTAGCCGCGTTAATAGGCATTCCAGTACACCTTTCTAGAAAATAGGGTCATGACTATAATTTTGAGATCGAGCAGGAGTGACCAGTTGTCGATATAGTGCAGATCATGCTCCAGACGGCGCTGCATCTTCTCGAGGGTATCGGTGTCGCCGCGGTACCCATTGACCTGAGCCCAGCCCGTAATGCCGGGCTTGACGTTGTGACGACGGTTAAACGACGAGATCAGCTTAGCGAAGTTCTCGTTTTGCGCAGTTGGATGGGGACGAGGCCCGACCAATGACATGTCGCCGGCCAAGACGTTGAACAACTGCGGAAGCTCATCGATATTGGTTTTGCGCATGAGCCGTCCCAGACGGGTCACACGTGGATCGTGTCTGGTGACTGGCTTGAAATTGTCACCCTCCTCCATCACGGTCATCGATCGGAATTTCAGCACACGAATGGGCTCGTTGTTGTAGCCGTGCCGCGTCTGGCGAAAAAACACCGGCCCATGGGACTCGAGCTTGATGGCGAGCGGAGCAATAATGAAGAAGGGGCTAGCCAGAATGAGACCAGCGATCGCAGCGGCGACGTCGAACGCTCGCTTGATTGCTCGATTGAATGGAGTAAGGGGCGACTGGAAGATCCGCATCGTCACCATGTTGCCGAACTGGGTGATCCGTGACACGGCCATGAGATCGATAGATCCAACGGGGACGACGTGAACGTCGACCGGCAGGTCTGATAGTGCGCTGGCGAGCGCAAGCGCAGATGGAACATCCGGCTCTGAAGTCAAAATGACAATGTCATCAGCTCGGAGAGGCCGGCACTCCGTAACCAGTTGGCGGGCATTAGTTAGCCCTCGGACCGCATCGGGACGCGCCGGCCCCGAACGATCTGCGCGAACCATCGGAAAGTCGAAGGAGTGGATCGTCCGTATTGCGGTGATCATTGCTCGCGTGGAAAAATCCAGGCAGTGAGCCGGATCTCCAACAAGGATAACGCGCCTGGCGTCGATCATCCCTGACGCAATGGCACGCTGCAGCAACGAGAACCATATTGTCCGTGAGCAGAGGACTGCGAGCATGACACTCACGCCTTGGACGATGACGGTAGCGCGCGAGTAGTCTGCTGAGATCTTCAGAACGAATATCGTTGAGATAAAGAAGGAGAATACGAGCAAGACAGCACTGGCGCCACTCCACAGGAACACGTGGCGGGGCTGCGTCTGGATCCTCGAATATTGGCGGAGTGCTATTGATAGGAGCAAGTGCAACGTGGAAATCAGAAGAGATTCCGGGATGTACTGGGCGGGGTCCGGCCAATGCAGCAGCACCAGACGATAATAGAGGACGGCTGCGAACCAAGCCGCCAGGGCTACGAGCAGGAATTCGGCGCCTGCTGCAAGTACCAGGAGGGCGGATAGGGGGGAGGCCAATTTGCCTTTGCCCCAACCAACGCCTGCTGGGACTGCCGTGCGACTATCAACCGAGTGTGCCGGAAGCTGGGTAGTGCCCGGCAAATTGGTGAATGACGCATAACTCATTGCATTCCACCCAGCTGCTTCGTGTTCCTGGCGCAAGCGGTAGCATTCGGCTCACTGGGTGGAAATTGGCAAGAGTGAGTACTGAGAGGTAACCCCAATGGTTGGTTGAGCTGCTGCCGTGCGTATCTAAACTGTCGGGAAGCAGCGAAATGGCGAAGCGGCCCGTCGTCAATGAGGACTGGGCGGTGGCCCTTTGCGGATCGCCTGTCTGGACCGTCGTCCGACGGTAGCCTCGTCGACACGGCCCTCCGAGGACGAATTTGAAGGAGGGAGGTGAATGGCGACGCTGCCGACACAAAGCATCGTCGGCCCACCATTTCGAACGGAGAATACCATGCGTAAATATGATAGTTGCAAACGCGTTTTGGTCACCGGAGGCGCCGGCTTCTTGGGCTCTCATTTAATTGATCGACTGCTGTCCGACGGCCATGAGGTTGTCTGCGTAGACAATCTATTTACCGGAACCAAGCACAACATTGAGCGTTTGTACGCACACCCGCGCTTTGAATTTCTGCGTCACGATATCACCTTTCCCTTGCAGATCGAAGTTGACGAAATCTACAATTTGGCTTGCCCCGCATCGCCAGTCCAATACCAGCACGATCCGGTACAGACCACGAAAACGTCGGTACACGGCGCCATAAACATGTTGGGCCTCGCCAAGCGGCTGAGATGTCGAATTTTGCAGGCTTCGACAAGCGAGGTTTATGGCGATCCCACCGTTCATCCTCAAACCGAGGATTATTGGGGCCATGTGAACCCCATTGGCCCTAGGTCCTGTTATGATGAGGGAAAGCGTTGCGCCGAAACGTTATTCTTCGATTATCATCGGCAGTGCGGTGTCGACATCAAGATCGCTCGTATCTTCAATACATACGGGCCGCGGATGCATCGGGCTGACGGTCGAGTCGTTTCCAATTTCATTATTCAGGCACTCAGCGGCAAGCCAATTACGCTTTACGGTGAGGGCAACCAAACTCGTTCATTCTGCTACGTGGATGACTTGATTGATGGTCTAGTGCGCCTGATGGACAGTCAGGCTTCGTTCACTGGACCGGTCAATCTTGGAAATGACACAGAATTCACGATTCGAGAGCTCGCGGAACTGGTTCTCGCGGAAACCGGCTCCTCGTCAAAACTCGTCCGTCTACCGTTGCCCCGCGATGATCCAAGGCAGCGTCGACCGAATCTTTCCCTCGCCAAGAGGGAATTGGGCTGGCAACCGACCATCCGGCTGCAAGACGGACTGAAGCCAACTGTTGCATTTTTCCGCGGCGACGAGGCGCGCCGATCGCACGAGGAGAAGCCGCATCCGATCGCCGCCGAATAGCGGCTCGCGCTGCGTGAAGCTCAGCAAGCGGGCTAGTCCCACCACGCCGTGCCAGATACTGCCATAGTTCACCTCCGATCGAGATGAAGCAGGCCACCGGGCTTTGACGACGATCGGGAAGCTCGCAAATTCGGTAAATTAGTATATATCCTGAGATCGACGTGGGGCATCGCGTGCTCGGTGGCACGCCTATCTGGCGGCAAAGCGCGTACAGCATCTCTTTGTTCGCGAGATTTCGCGCCATGCCGGTCGATATGTCGGGAATACGAACGACTGTCGCAGCGCTGCGGACTCTTCGGCGACCAGGATCGCACGCAGATCATCCGTAGGAATAAGAATTGTGGGTTTGTTGAGTCTTTTGCCGATCCTCGCCAACCTATCGAGCATCTGCTGCTTTGGCAGGTGACTTGCGTTCCAGACAAAGCTTCCTCTCAGGTATCTTGGAAATCCCCGCCGGGCCAGGTGATCTTGAAAGTGTATACGGGTAACCCAACCGCCCGAGGCTTCGAATAATGCCAAGCCCGCGGATTAGTGAACGGGGGCGCAGGTGGCGATTGAACGTCGGGAGAAGATGCAGATTGGAGGAACGACTACGACACGCCTGATGGCACCGGAATCCATGACTTCATTCATGTGGTCGATCTCGCATCCGGGCATTGGAGTACCTTGCGCCACCTCAGCCAGCCTGGTGTGCTGACGGTCCAATCTTGGAACGGGCAACGGCAGTAGCGTTCTGGACGTTGTTCGCACATTCGAAGCGGCGAGCGGGCGGACAATCCCCTATGAGATCGGGGAGCGCCGGGCCGGTGATGTCGCCGTCTGCTATGCCGACCCGACCCTTGCGAAAGATGCGCTGGGCTGGACGTTGACGCGGTCGTTGCAGCAAATGTGTGCGGACCATTGGCGCTGGCAATTGCAGAACACCAACGGCTATCGTGCCAGCGAACTCCCGAAGGCCCGGGAGCGGTCCAGGCATCTCCGCCGTCATGGCTGAGCGCGCCCGCCCAAGGTGTTGACCGAGCACCGGAGGCACGGCCGGAACATCACCGGCACCGTGCTTACGGTGGAGGTTGGTAAACCGCCTGACCGTCGCGGCGGCTGACGTGCGCCGTTGCGGCTCGCCGCGTTTTAGAGAAGGTGCCGATCCGTGTGAGGCATTTGACTAGCAAGAAGCCTTGGCGAGCCAGATCAGCAAGGACGTTCGCGTGTCAACGGGTCGGGATCGGCAAATTGCGCCATCATCCGGTCAGCCGCGGCGGACAGCGCGAAGCCAACGCAGGCCGAGAGCGCATCGACCACAAAATCCTCAAACCTCGCGTGCCGTCCCGGCACCCATAATTGCATAATTTCAAGCAGGCCGATCAGGGCAACGGCGACCGCCGAAACAGTCCAGCGCCGCTGCGGATAGGCGAGCCCGAAGAAAATCCCGATCAGAAGGAAGGCGAGCGCGTGATCGCCCTGCTGTCCGAGCACAGGGTGAGGCCGAACGTCCTGAGGTCCCAGCGTTACGAAAGTGACGGCGACCGCGAGCAGCCACGCGACGAGTCGAAGAAGAGCGGCAATAACCACTAAAGCGCCTCGACTGGTAGCCCCAGCCGGGGCTCTTTCATTTCTGAGATTCGATCTCAAGAGCATGTTCCCTCCACCCACCGCAAACTGCAACATCAATACTCGTAACCCTTCAGCAATACTCTTCGTACGCTTGCGCCAAGGCCGCGAACATTGAACGATCGAGTCGGCTGGAGCGCTCCCAGCTTTGATCAGATCGACCTGCCAGTTTCCACGCTGAGTACGGCACTGCAGCAGGGCTGTCGTCTGCAGTGGCATTGATCTAGGTAGCGGCGTCGGTTGCTCTGAGGCAATCCGATGTCCTGCTGCGGAAACCCATTCGGCCAAATTCATGCCCGCCTAAGCGGCGGAACACCAAGTCAAAGGTTACCACCTCCTCCTGACACATGCGTGCAGAATTCCTGATGTGCGTGGACGAAAGGAGAGTACTACGAAGGGATCGGGCGCTGAGCCAAAATCCGGACGTGGCACTCCTGCAACGCCTCGACGCTGCGGGCTTACGCGCTCGCTCTGGATCGGCACACGGCCGGCTGGCGGTTGGGACAGGCTGCCCGGCAGGGAGTACCCATCCATCGCAGTTGTTCTAAAGCGCTGTTTCTTGGTGCAATGGCGATCCAGCAAGGCGCTACTCCAGGAAGGCGCTCCTCGGAGACCAGCTTGTCGATTAGTCGCACGCAGGCCATTGATTGGGACGGCAAAACCCTGAGCGGCTGGGTAAACCTCGACGGAACGCCGACGAAAGTATCAACAGACCGGGAAACAATACATAGCCAAGCGCCTGGCTTTAGTGACGCACTCAACCGCGAAATCGGCCGGCATCGGGATGAGATATTCGAGAAGCTGCTGCCCTTCTTCAAGCGGCAAAGCGAGATTTCTAGCACGGTTGATTGTGTTGCACGTGACGATTGTCGACCCGTTTGTTTCTGCAAACGGCCTACCAACCTGTAGTCGCGAAATACACGGGAAGGAACTTTGAGCGGTTTACGCTTCGATGGGGCACATTCCGTAGCCTAACCCAAAAGTGGTGGGGAGGGTCCTGTAAAGATGGAGGGCATAATGACACATCTGAAGGAAGTCGCATCGCTACGCGATAGGTGATTGCAGATGGGTCGCACCGTCATGCTCAACGAGGAAGTGAAGCTCTCCCTCACACGGGAAAGATGTGCACCCCTGTGGATGGCAGCGGTCATGCTCGCTATAACTATAACATGGGCGTCGGAAACGGAGGCCTCCCCGGATCAGGCGCGGCACCCCGCAGACGCGCAACAGGCGACGACTGCCCGCAATCTCGGTTCTGACGAGTTCGACACCTTCCTGCCGCGCCCAGGCGGCCGCGATAAATCGATACAGCTTGCGCAAGCGACGACTGGCGACACAGGAGCCCTGCAGCAACCTCCAGAACGGCAACTCGACTGGACAGAGTCACTATCTTGCGAACTTGCCCTCGCAAGGCGCGACATTGCGTTGCTGCAACATCTCGAGCAGGAGCACGATCGGGCCGAGTGGCTGGTGCAAGGTCTTGACGCTGAGCGGCGCGAAGTCGAAATCCAAAAGGCGTTGCTAGCGAAGGCCGTCGAGGAAGCGTCCCGACTGAAGGAAGCTTCCCGCCTGAATCAAGCGGGCGAGAGTAACCCGGCTGAGCTGCAGGCATTGCTGCAAGAGGAGCGCGAGCGGTCGGCGCGGCTGGAGCAGGATCTCGCAGCCGCGCGGCGCGATGTCGAAACCCAGACTGCGCTGGCGACGAAAGCAAGTGAGGAAGCCTCCCAGGTGAAACAGGCGGCGGAGAGCAGCGTGGCGGAGCTGAAGAAGTCACTGCAGCGGGAACGTGAGCGGTCAGCGCGGCACGAGCAGTATCTCGCAGCCGCGCGGCGCGATGTCGAAACCCAGACTGCGCCGACGAAAGCAGGTGCGGAAGCTTCCCAGCTGAAACAGGCGGCGGAGAGCAGCGTGGCGGAGCTGCAGAACAGCGTGCAACAGGAGAGCGAGCGCTCGGCGCGGCTGGAGCAGGATCTTGCAGCCGCACGACGAGATATCGATGCGCAGACGGCGCTGGCCGCAAAGGCGGGCGACGAAGTCGGCAGGCTGACGCTAGCAGCAAAAGCTGACGCCGCAGAGCAGAAACGGTCGATGCAGAAGGAGCACGAGAGAGCCGATGCGCTGGCGCAGGATCTCTCGATGGCACGCACCAAGATCTACGCTTACGAAGCTCAAGCGGCCAAGGCCAGCGAGGACGCGGCACAGCTCAAAAAGACCGAGGCAAGCGCCACCGCCGACTTGGAGCAATCGCAGCAACGCGAACGCGAGCGGGCCGAGCAACTGGCCCGCGATCTCGCGAAGGCAAGCCGTGATCTCGACGTGGAGACCCAGCGGGCGGCCAAGGCGAGCGAGGAAGTCATACGGATCAAGCAGGCCGAAGAGCGAGACTCGGCTGAGCTGCGCAGTTCGTTGCAGCGTGAGCGCGAGCGGGTCGAGCGACTAGAAAACGATCTCGTACTGGCGCGTCATAACAACGACGCGCTTTTGGCGAAATATTCCGCCGCTGCGTTCCAACTGGCAACCACGGGCCGGGCCGGGCGCGAGGCGCCGCCCGCCGCGCCGGAACCACCGGTCCAGAATCAGCCTGTACAAGACGAGCCAGTCCAAGACAAGCAAGCACAAGACAAGCCGATCCAAGACCAGGCCATAGCAGCGCGCAGCACGGGCGATGCGCAGTTCAATCCCGACGAAGGGCTTCAGGTAGCGAGGCTGTTGGCGCGTGCGGGCTTGCTGCTCGAACAGGGAGACATCGGCGCGGCGCGGATCGTGCTGGAGCACGTCGCCGCGATGGGGAATGCGCAGGCAATCTTCGCGCTGGCGGAAACCTACGATCCGCTGATCCTTCCCAACTTTGGAACGTATGGAACGCGCGGCGACGCGACCAGAGCCCGAGATCTTTACGCGCAGGCCGAAGCTGGGGGAATCAAGGAGGCGAAGGCGCGGTTCGAAGCGTTGCGTCGATAGCAGATCTCATCGAGCCGCTTTCCGAACCAGTCATTCGCAGCCAGGGATCGAAAGCGCCGGCTCAGATGCAGCATATGTAGAGGAGTTTGTCGATGAAAAGGCTTATCGGATTCCGTCGGCTGCTCTTACTCGCGGCGTTCGCACCATTGCTCCTGTCAATTCAGCTGTCTATTCAATCTTGGGCAGCTGCGCGGCCGCTGGATAATCGGCCTCACAAGGTCCGACTGACACGGCCCGCGCCGCCGCAGCCGAGGCCCGAGGTCATGTCCATGAACGCCTGGACGATCGGCCTGGCGGGAGGCCTCCTCGAGGGCGCGCCGATCCGCTTAGCAGCGGAAATGGCCCGTGTGGTCGACGATGGGGATAATTTGCATGTTCTGCCGGTCGTTACGCGCGGGGCCGCCGAAAACCTGAACTCCCTGCTCTATTTGCGCGGCATCGATGCGGCGATCATCAATTCCGACGCCCTCGAGGAATACAAGAGCCAGGTGCCGGACATTCAGCGACGAATTGTGTATGTCCTGAACCTGTTCCCGTCCGAGTTGCACATCTTCGTTCGTCCGGAGATTCGGAGTCTGAACGATCTCGCTGGCAAGAAGGTCAATTTCAATACGCAGGGCACCGCCGCGGCGTATTCGGGCCCGCTGATCTTCAGCCGCCTCAATCTCGAGGTCGAGAAGACATTCATTCCGCACCAGGTCGCGCTTGAGCAGATGCGCAAGGGCGAGATGGCAGCCGTCGTGTTTATTACATCGAAGCCGGTGGATGCTTTCGTGAAAGGCCGGTGGGAGCCAGGCTTCAAATTCCTGCCCGTCCCATACGAGAGCAAGTTCGAGGACTACTATCTCCCCGCTGCCCTCGATGCGACCGACTATCCCAATCTGATCAAGCAGGGCGAACGGATTTCCACGATCGCCGTGCCGACTGCTCTGGTCGCCTTCAATTGGCCTGCAGGGTCAAATCGGTCTGAGCGCGTCTCGCGCTTCATCGATCACCTGTTCTCGCGGATCGACAGATTGCAGGCGCCGGGTTTCGATCCCAAGTGGAAATCCATCAACCTGGCTGCGACGGTTCCGGGTCTCGCGCGCGTCCCAGCGGCGCAGGCGTGGCTGGATCGTCAGCCCCGCGCAACACAAGCATCGCAATGAAACGCGCAGCGTTCCTTCTTCTTATTGCACTCGGGGGTACAGGCGGCACTGCGTTGGCCCAGGATCCCATGGCACAGCTGCGCTCCTGCCTTCAGAAGGAACACGCGGAGCGCCTCGGGTGTCTGAATAAACTGACACGTACCATCGCGCCTCAACATCGCCTGACGCCCGAAGACGACTGGATCGTCGGCCAGACGACCTCCCCCATAGACTACTCACCGATCGCGACCGCTACGACATCGTCGCGCAGCGGGACCGGCGAGTCCGTGATGCAGCTATCGATTCGCTGTCGCGGCGGCCGGACGGAGCTGGTGCTCGCGGGACCCGGCATCTCCCGTGGAGGCGGTGATGATGCAATTTCCTATCGCGTCAATGATAATCCGGCGGTGCAGGTCGCAGCAGCCGTGCCGGCATTCGGTCCTGGCGTCGCGTTTGCCGGGGATGTTGTTCGATTGGTGCAGTCGCTTCCGGACAGCGGAGACCTTATTGTCCTCTTCTCACCACGGGGCGGGGCTGCCCATGACGGCGCATTCTCCCTCGCCGGGCTGGACGCGACGCGAGCAAAAATGGCCACGACGTGCAAATGGCCGCGTGCGATCGCGACACCAAATCATTGACGGCATGCAAATGATCTTCTTCGATGGAGGCGTATAATGACCAGATTTCATCACTTTGCCAAAGCGGCCGCGATGGGAGCGATCGCCGTTCTGGTTTCCACATCCTTTGCGGCAGCGGAACAGGGCGGAAAATACTGGACACCGGCAGACGGCCAACCTGTCCTGTATAGAGCGAGCCATGCCAGGCAACACATGGCGAAGCAGACGACGGCGACGCGAAAACAGTCCGCGTTTGCCCGTATGGCCGATCCGGCCCCAACGAAGAAGAGAGAACATCACCTGGTCCTGCAGGTGAATACCAACGATACCGCGGCGATGAATCTCGCGCTCAACAACGCAACCAACGTGGCGCAATATTACAAGGACGCTGGCGAGAAGGTGAAGATCGAGGTTGTCACGTTCGGGCCCGGCCTGCACATGCTGCGTGAAGACACATCGCCGGTAAAGCCGCGCATCGAGGAGATGGCCCTGAGCACGCCTGAGGTTTCGTTCAAAGCCTGCGGCAACACCCAGGAGAAAATGCACAAGGCCGAGAATAAGGACATACCGATTGTTCGGCAGGCGGAGGTCGTAAAGTCGGGCGTCGTGCGCGTGATGGAATTGCAGGAGATGGGCTGGACCTACGTCAAGCCGTAAGCCGGAGGGCCGGCCATCCATTTTCCAAAAGAGCGAACAACATCCAGGCGGGGTGCGAGGGCGAGCCTTTGCGGAGGCATTGGAGTTCATTATGGACCGACTTCGCTATTAATCGGTATCGAGACACCGAAATTGATTTCGTTGCCGAGGGAGCTTGCGAAATTAAAGAGAATTCTGTCCTAGGCGCCGGGCTGTGTTGCTTCCTCAGCACCATTGTTGAAGAGCTCGTTGACTGACGCCCAGTTGAATATGCCCCTCGTGCAATGCGCACGTTCGTTCACTGTGCCACGGGCCTGCGAGTTCGAGCAGAATTAGGTCATGCGCTGCCGGGGACACGATGTCGGGATCGGCCGAAATCGAGCTCAAGTTTCCACCGGGCTCCCGAATTCAGGTAAAGCCGACCGCCGGTCCTCGCTTGGCTGGAAAGACCGGGACCGTGATTGGCGCCGGATACTACACCAAGAGTCTCCGCGTGATCTTGGACGGATCGAAGGGCCCAATCACTCTTCATATGATGTACCTGGCGATGATCGACAATTGAATGGGCCGCATCCACGGCCCACTTGCAAGCAGGAGAGATTATCGTCAGCGAACGACACGTCCGGAGTTACCTCAGAGGTATAGTCGGCGTCTCATTCGGAGTCAGGCCGCTTTTTGGGCCGATTTCAGCCATCTGTTGTTGATTGTTCATTGCTTGGGGCAGAATCCTTCAACTCGGAGCCTGCGATGCTCAAGCAAATTGTTTTTGCGTATTGCTTGGTTGTAGTCACCTCGCTCAATTCGGAAGCACGGCCATATCGAATAGAACGCGCCACCGAATGCAATGTCACTATGCCGTGCGATTTCTCATACTACTCGCAAGCCTTGAAGCAGCGAACGGAGTTGCGGCACTCGCTGCGGACACACCGGTTAGAGCAGTTCGCCGCGCTCGATACTCCCCATAGCCATCGAATCGTTGGCGGCCGCCCCGCGGGCTGCCCCTCCTCATTCTGCGGTTGTGCCGCAGCCCTGCGCCTGTTTGGCCGCATCGTTCCGGAATTGAATCTCGCGGCAAACTGGCTGAGATTTCCGCGTACGTCGCCAGCACCAGGAATGGTCGCGGCAAGACGCGGGCACGTTTTCGTCCTCGAGCAGCACATCGGGGGCGACGTCTGGATGGCGTACGACGGCAACTCAGGTGGACGCGCAACGAGAATACACGCGCGTTCTTTGAGGGGGTACACGGTTGTGAATCCGCGTGCGACGCTGACTTGAATTTAGCCCTTTATCGAATCGGCAACACGGTTGCCAAGCACCGGCATGCTTTCACCGGGACAGCGGCAATCTCTCATCGCTGAGGCGCCGTTATTCTCTCCGGTCGAAACACGACCTGGTGGCTCCACGCGATCATATTGGTTCGCCGGGGAGCTGGAGGCAAATGTGCTGGCGGCACCGATCGGCGGCCGTCAGCCCGACACCGTCAGGCGACGACAGATCTCGCGCGCTCCCGCTCTCGCATCGCTCCCTGGATAGCCTTCTCAAGGGCAGCCTGATCGAACGGCTTCGACAGGCGGTGCAGATTGGAACGCGCGTCAATGGGAAGCTCCGCATACCCGGTGCTCAGGAGGATGACCGTACCGGGACGCTCCACGACCACGGCTTCAGCAAGCTGCAGGCCGGTCATGACCGGCATCGCAAAGTCGGTGACGACGAGTTCGATGGTCTGCGTGCGGTGGAGGAGATCCAATGCCTCTTCGCCCGAGCGTGCCTCGACCACTGCATGCCCGAGATCCTCCAGCATTGCCGCCGTATTCTCCAGCACGAGAGGGTCGTCGTCGACCAGAAGCACGGAAAGCCGGTGGTCGGCCCGAAGCATGGGTGCCGGGGACTCCGCTCGCGGCGCTGGCACCGCGGCCTCCTCCTCAGCCACCGGCAGCCAGATCTCGGCCGTCGTGCCCACTCCAAGGCGGCTCTTCAGGACGAGCCTGCCGCCGGACTGCTCGGCGAGGCCGTGAACCATCGATAGTCCGAGCCCGGTGCCTTTGCCGATACCCTTCGTCGTAAAGAATGGCTCCTGAGCGTGCTTGAGCGTTTCCTCGTCCATGCCGCAGCCCGTGTCGCTCACCGAGAGCGCCACGTAGCGGGGAGCGCCAGCTTCGTGCTGCTCGTCTCTGGCGGAGATGGTTATCAGGCCACCGGCCGGCATCGCATCACGCGCGTTTACGGCGAGATTGAGGATGGCCAGTTCGAGCTGGTTGGCGTCAATCTTTACGTTTGGCAGGTCCAGCGGAAAGAGTGTGTCGATACGGACGCCTGCCTCGAATTTCAGCAGTGACGCCATGCCCCGCACCAGTGCGGCGATATCGACGACAGCCGGCTTGAGATCCTGTTTGCGAGCGAAGGCGAGCAAGCGCTGGGTTAGCAGTGCGCCCCGCTGCGCGCCTTGCATCGCGTTGTCCACGAGACGCTGTATCTTCGGATCGTCTGTTTGCAGGCGTTTTTTCAGAAGCTCGAGGCTGCCGAGAACGGCGGCGAGCAGGTTGTTGAAATCGTGGGCGACGCCGCCGGTAAGTTGACCGATGGTCTCCATTTTCTGCGACAGCGTCAGCGCTTCGCGTGCCCGATCCAGCGCTTCCTGTGCCCGCCTTCTCTCGCTGATGTCGCGCACGATCTTGGCAAACCCAGTGATCAAGCCGCTTTCGTTCCGTACCGCGACCAGGGTTGCCTCTGCCCAGAAACGGCTGCCATCCCGGCGCACGCGCCAGGCTTCCACTGCTGACTTGCCGTATCGCTCCGCCTCAAGGAGAGCACGTGCTGGCGCCCCGGACGCGCGGTCTTCGTCGGTATGAAGGATCGCGTAGCTGGTCCCTACGATGTCGTCGCCGTAACCCATCAGCCGGCGCGCCCCGAGATTCCAGTTTCCGACGGACCCATTCGGCTCGATCATGAACATGGCGTGATCGGCGATGCCCTCCACCAGGAGCCGAAAGCGTTCTTCACTTCGCCTCAGCGCGCTGGCCTCGCGTTGGGCGCGCTCCGCCGAGGCCCGATCGTAGACGGCAGCGGCAATCCCAATGCTCAGGATCAGGATGGTGGCGCCGGCGAGCAGAAATGCCAGCGGCGCCCGACCCACGAAATGTCCAGCGTGTCCCGCCATGGTGTTCGCAGGCTCGAACGAGGCACCTTCCATAGCCGCGTAATGCATGCCGGAGATCGCGAGACCCATGACAAGTCCTGCGAACAGTCGCTGCGTCGCATTCGTCTTGCGAAAGGCAAGCCAGAGCGCCACGACCGAAGCGCACATCGCGATCACGACCGAGAGCACGACCCACCGAGGATCGTACGCGACGGATGCCGCCATTCTCATCGCGCCCATGCCCGTATAGTGCATGCCGGATATGCCAAGCCCCATCGCCAGGCCGGACACCAGGAGCGCCTGCGGGCGTCTTCCGACCACGGCAAAGGCCGCGGCCGCGACAACAATGGGGACGACAAGCGATAGAAAGGTGAGGAATGGATCGTAGGAGATCTCGACCCCCGGCAGCCTGAAAGCCAGCATGCCGACGAAATGCA
Organism: Bradyrhizobium sp. P3_C3; assembly: GCF_056402655.1. Classification (NCBI taxonomy): domain Bacteria; kingdom Pseudomonadati; phylum Pseudomonadota; class Alphaproteobacteria; order Hyphomicrobiales; family Nitrobacteraceae; genus Bradyrhizobium; species Bradyrhizobium sp. P3_C3. The sequence continues at coordinate 19,338 of NZ_JBFUGY010000006.1, forward strand.
TGGACCAAATGCCGCCCCCCATGGCGGTGGCCGCGGCTGCAAGCCAAGCCGGACGAGCCCGCCCGGACGCGGCACGCATCCGGGTCGCGAGGTCGAGCGCTGTGTAGGAGGCGAGCGCGGCGATCAGGATCGACAGCGCCACAAGAACGGGATCGTGAGAGGCCGTATGGTGATTCATTTCCACCCGATGGTAATGGAAATCCGGGGCAAATTCACCCTAGGTTGAATAGCGGCCGCGGGACCAAGGCCCGGCTGGCCGCGATCCGTGGCACCCTGTCGGCAAATTCAAGCTGGATCCAGCCGCCGGGGGGCTGTTTCCGCCCCACCTCCCTTGGGGATTTGAACCGGACCAGGCCTGTGCTGGATCAGGCTCCGTGCACGGATCGAGCGGAGGATCGTGCCGCTCACGCACCGCCCTGCAAATTGGGCAAGCCGGCTGCCTATTGCACCGCGAAGCCAATTGCGCCGCAACATTCAAAATGAGACTGCCCGTCAAGCCGCACGATGCGCCCATACGTGCACTGCATCCGACTTCGGTTAGCCTTCGTTCAACAGCCGGGCGCCTTTCGGGAGCCACGGCGCCGCGCCAATTCAGCGAAAAATTTGGCCATAGAGGGAGGAATGAAATGTTGAAATGCAGTGTGGGACTGATCGCGCTAAGCAGCCTATTCCTTTCAGGCGCGGCAATCGCCCAGGAAAAGATCAAGGTCGGCGTCACGGCAACGCTGGAAGGCACTTACACGGTGCTCGGCGAAGACGGTATGCGCGGCCACCAGACGGCGCTCAATGTGCTTGGCAAGAAGGTCGGCGACAAAGAGCTTGAATTCATCGTTGCGTCGACCGACGCGACGCCGGACTCCGCGGTGCGCGCCGTGCGCAAGCTGATCGAGCAGGATAAAGTACAGATCCTGCTGTCGCCGCTCTCCGGCGACGAGGGCATCGCGGTCAAGAACTTCGCCAAGACCCATCCGGAGCTGACTTTCATCAACGCCGCCTCCGGCGCGCAGGAGACGACCTATGTCGATCCCGCGCCGAACTTCTTCCGCTACAACATGGATGGCGCGCAGTGGCAGGTCGGCCTCGGCAAATACGCCTATGAGGACAAGAAGTATCGCAAGATCGCGACCGTCGGCGAAGACTATTCCTTCATCTATACGCAGGTGTTCGGCCTTGTGCTCGAATTCTGCGGCGCCGGCGGCCAGGTCACCAACCGGCAATGGGTGCCGCTCGGCACCAAGGATTTCGCCTCCGTCATCGCGGCGCTGCCCGATGATGTCGATGCGATCTATCTCGGCCTCGGCGGCGCCGACGCCGTCAACTTCCTGAACCAATACCAGCAGGCCGGCGGCAAGGCGCATCTGATGGGCGGCTCCATCATGATCGACCAGACCATCCTCTCGTCCAAGGGCAACGCCAAGAATGCGCTGGTCGGCACCATCGCGGCGAGCGGTCAGGCCGACACCTGGGAGGATCCGGGCTGGCAGAAGTTCGTGAAGGCCTATCAGGACGCCTTCCCGCCCAACAAGCGCTTCCCAAGCCCGTCGCTTCTTGCGACCAACTATTACGGCTCGACCATGGCGCTGATCCTCGCGCTGCGCGAGGTCAACGGCGATCTTTCCAATAACCAGGCCAAATACAAGGAGGCGTTGGCCAAGATCGAGATCGACGCACCGAACGGCAAGATCAAGCTTGACGCCAACCGCCAGGCGATCGGCACCAACTTCGTCACCGAGGTCGTCGATGACGGCAAGGGCGCGCTGTTCAGCAAGGTCGTGAAGGTGATCCCGAACGTGAACCAGACGCTCGGTTACGATCCGGCGGTGTTCGCCAAGATCGGACTGCCGAGCCGTACGGTCCCGGAATGTAAGAAGTACTGACGCATTCACCGTCGCTCGTTTCGCATGCTCTCCGGCAACCGGGAGCGATTTGCAGGCGCGATATCTTGCGCTCTTGCAATCTCGCCCCGGTTGTTGAACGCTGACTGAAAAGACAAGAACATTCAGGAGGGAAGGCATGAGCCGGGCGCTTGCCGTCTTTCACGGCCGGTTCGGTCGGGCGACGGTCTATCAGTTGAACCGCCCCTTCAACGTGCACGCACATCGCGAAGGTCATCTGATCTTCCATGTTGGCGGCCAGTCCGCATGCATCGACGTCTGTAACGGGCACTACGACCTTACGGAAAGCTCCATCGTTGCGGTCAATCCTTGGGAGCCTCACAATTTCCTGCCGTCCGATCTCGACGGTGGCGCGATCTTCTTCGTGCTCTACGTCAATCCGGAGTGGTTCGCCCCCGATGCGCCCGGCGCCGACCGCCTGCGTTTCGGCCGCACCCAGTTCAAGCGCACGGTCGCACTCGACAAGCACATCAGACGAACCGCAGCGCTTGTGTGCGGCGCACCGTCGCTCTCCAGCCTCGATGCCGAGCTGCGGCGGCTGATCGACATCTGCTACGACGAAAGTTGGCAGCAGGCCGAGATCGCGCGCGACGCGCGCACGGCCGGCGCCGTCACCGACTTCCGCGTGCGCAAATGCATCAAGCTGATGTCGGAAAGTCCGGGCGCCGAAATGGAGCTCGACACGATTGCGCGCGAATCCGGCCTGTCGCGACCGCATTTCTACCGGCTATTCCGCACCCAGACCGGCGTCACGCCGCATCTCTACCTCAACACCCTGATCATGGAACAGGCGCTGGAAGCCCTTGTCGCCGGCGAAGCACCGATCGCCGACATCGGCTTCGACCTCGGCTTCTCCTCGCAAAGCGGCTTCACGCGCTTCTTCACCGCCAATGTCGGGATGGCGCCGACCGATTACCGCCGCGCCGCCAAGGTTTTGCGGGCCTGACCGCGCGCGAAAAGATACTGACGATCAAACGCTCCTCTTGTGCCCTCGCTAAGATGGTCGGAACGCGATCCCGAAAAGAGGATCGCAAGTCCGGGAGGACGCACGTCCATGGCGAGGTACGCAGCCTACGCAAGGCTGTTCGACCAGCGTTCAAAACATGAGGCAGGGCGAGGTCGAAGCGACCTGATCGCGCCCTCTTCCCGTTTGCGGGGGCGCGAGGCGGGGATGAGGCAGTTGACATGACGCGCTTCGTCGAACGTCATCCGGCCTGGGCCCTGATCGTGATCGTCGCGATCGCGCTCGCACTGTGGCTGACCTTGGCGGTGTGGCCGCCCGGACTTGAAGAGGCGATCGGCCGCAAGCGGGTCTTCCTGAACGCCGTGTTCAACGGCATCACGCTCGGCGGCCTCTACTTCCTTGTCGCCAGCGGTTTCACCCTGATCTTCGGCCTGATGCGCAACGTCAACCTCGCGCACGGCTCGCTGTATTTGTTCGGCGGCTATGTCGGCTACGCCATCAGCGCCTCGACCGGCTCCTGGCTCCTCAGCTTCATCGTCGCCTTCATCCTGACGGCGCTGGTCGGCGTCCTGCTTCAGCTCATCGTCTTCCGCCGCATGGAAGGCCAGGACTTGCGGCAGACCATGGTGACGATTGGTCTCTCGATCGTTTTCGCCGATCTCATGCTGTGGGCTTGCGGCGGCGACTTCTATCAGATCCAGACACCGAACTGGCTGATCGGCCCGATCGAGCTGCCGCTGGTCACTGCGGTGAAATCCTCGGGCGAACCGGTCTATCTCCGCTATCCCCTGGTCCGGCTGGTGATCTTCGCCGCGTCCGTCGTGATCGGCCTGGCGATGTGGCTGGCGCTCAACCGCACACGCATCGGCATGATCATCCGCGCCGGTGTCGACGATCGCGACATCCTGGCCGCGACCGGAGTGCGGATCCAGCTCGTCTTCGTGCTGGTCTTTGCGCTCGGTGCCGGGCTTGCCGGCATCGCCGGCGTCGTCGGCGGCACCTTCCAGTCTCTCTCGCCTGGCGAAGACATCCGCTTCCTGCTTGCCTCGCTCGTCGTCGTCATCGTCGGCGGCATGGGCTCGATCCCCGGTGCCGCGCTCGGCGCGCTCATCATCGGCCTCGCCGAACAGCTTGGTTCGGTCTACATCCCGACCTACGCCATCGTCGTGACCTTCCTGATCATGGTGCTGGTCCTGGCAGTCCGGCCGCAAGGCCTGTTGGCGAGGCGCTGAGATGTCGCTCGCCCACGACGCCCGCGTCACTATTCGTCCCGCCGCAGCCGCGCAGCGCCCCACCTTGCGCGGATGGCCGGAGATCAACAATCCTGCAGCCTGGATCGTCGCGGCCATTCTCCTGATCATGCCGCTGATCGCCAACGGCTTCTTCCTGATCGAGATCTTTGCGACCACGCTGATCCTCGGCATCATGGCGCTGAGCCTGATGTTCCTTGCCGGCTACGGCGGCATGGTCAGCCTGATGCAGCTCACCATCGCAGGCTTCTCCGCCTATATGGTCGCGGTGTTCGGCGTCAGCGGCAACGCCAATATCAGCCTGGGTTGGCCGTGGTGGCTCGCAGTCCCGATGGCGCTCGCGCTCGCGACCCTGTTCGGCACGCTTGGCGGCGCGCTGGCGGTGCGCACCGAGGGCATCTACACCATCATGATCACGCTCGCGATCGGCGCGGCGTTCTATTACTTCACCAATCAGAACTGGGCGATCTTCAACGGCCATACCGGCATCAACACCGTCGCCACGCCGCATTTCTGGGGCGTCAACTGGCGCGCCGACATTCCCTTCTATTACATCGTGCTCGCGGTCGCTGCGCTATGCTACTTCGTCGTTGAATACATCTCCCGCGCACCATTCGGCCTGGCGCTGCAGGGTGTGCGCGACAATCCCCGCCGCATGGCGGCGCTCGGCTTCAACGTCAATGCGCACCGCGTCGCCGCCTACGCCTTCGCGTCCTTTGTCGCGGCGCTGGCCGGCGTTCTCCAGGTCTGGAACTACCGGCAGATCTCGCCGGGATCCGTCAGCGTCGGCGCCTGCATCGATATCCTCATCATCGCCGTGGTCGGCGGCATCACGCGTCCCATCGGTCCGTTCATCGGCGCACTGATCTTCGTGCTGTTACGCACCTTCGCGCTCGACTTCCTGGTCAAGCTCGGGCTCGACGGCAACCGCTTCCGGCTGTTGATCGGCCTCGGTTTCCTCGCCATCGTCTTCTGGTCCTCGGACGGCGTGATCGGGCTCTGGCAGAGCTGGCGACAGCGCCAGCGATCCGGCGCGGCCCGTTCAAGCGAACGTCACGGCCGAGGATCTGGTCAAGGATCCGGTCATGGATAGCGTCGCGCAACGCCTCTCAGCCGTCGGCGCCGGCGCGGCGCTGGAGCTTCGCGGCGTGACGCGCCTGTTCGGCGCGCTGGCTGCGCTCACCGACGTCACCATTACCGTGCGCCCCGGCGAGCGGCGCGCGGTGCTCGGCTCGAACGGTGCCGGAAAAACCACCCTGTTCAACTGCATCACCGGCGATTTCCCGCCCTCCTCCGGCACCATCCGGTTCTTCGGCGAGGACGTCACCCACTTCCCGCCCTACGAGCGCATCCGCCGCGGCCTGCGTCGAACCTACCAGATCTCCGCGCTCTTTCCTGGTCTCACCGTCCAGGACAACGTCTACCTCGCCTGCCGCGGCGTCTCGCGCGGGCGCTTCTCGTTCCTGCGCCCCGGACAGAACGACGCGCTGATGAGCGCGGCCGACAATCTCGTGCAGGCTGTCCATCTCACAGGCGTGAAAGACCAGCGCGTCGCGGAGCTTGCGCATGGCCAGCAGCGTCAGCTCGAGATCGCACTGGCGCTCGCCGGCGCGCCGCGCTTCGTGTTGTTCGACGAGCCGGCCGCGGGCCTGTCTCCGACCGAGCGTGCCGAGCTGGTCGAGATCCTGACCTCGCTGCCGGCGCATATCGGCTACATCATCATCGAGCACGACATGGACGTGGCGCTACGCGTCGTCGAGAGCGTCACGATGATGCACAACGGGCGCATCTTCAAGGAAGGCCTGCCGCAGGAGATCGAGTCCGATCCAGAGGTGCAGGAGCTTTACCTCGGAGGCGGCCATGAATGAGGTCCGCCGCTCCGCCGCCGCCCTCGAAGTCCGCGGCCTCGACGTCTACTACGGGCATTCGCATGCGCTGCAAGGCGTGGACCTGACGCTCGAAGCCGGCGTATTCTCGGTGGTCGGTCGCAACGGCATGGGCAAGACCACGCTGTGCAAGGCGATCATGGGGCTGGTGCCGGTCAGCGGCGGCTCGATCCGCGTCCGCGCCGACGACGTCACCCGGCGGCCGCCCGCCCACATAGCCCGGCTTGGCGTCGGCTACGTGCCGCAGGGCCGGCGGCTGTGGCGCTCGCTCAGCGTCGACGAGCATCTGCAGCTTGCCGCGGGCCTGCGGCGCGGGGCTTGGACGGTCGAGCGCATCTACGAGACCTTTCCGCGATTGGCCGAGCGCAAGGACCATGGCGGCGGCCAGCTCTCCGGCGGCGAGCAGCAGATGCTGGCGATCTCCCGCGCGCTGCTCACCAATCCGCAGCTCCTGATCATGGACGAGCCGACCGAGGGGCTTGCGCCCGTCATCGTCGCCCAGGTCGAGGAGATGCTGGTACGGCTTGGCGAGGACGGCGACATGTCCGTGCTCGTGATCGAGCAGAACATCGGTGTGGCCACGGCCGTCTCGCGCAACGTCGCGATCATGGTCAACGGCCGCATCAACCGCATCATCGATTCCGCGCGCCTTGCCGCGGACCGGGAGTTGCAGCAGCGCCTGCTCGGCGTCGGCCTCCACGCCGAGCTCGAGCCCGCCGTCGACATACCGGCGGCAGGCACCGGGGCGAAGGCCGCACCGCAGCCGTCCCGTCCAGGCGGCCCGATCCGCGTCTACATATCCAATCCGACTCCGCCCACCCGCTGGTCGCAGCCGGTCCCGATCGCCCGCATCGAGGCCGCCGCCCGCACGCTCTCGACACAGGTGGCGCGTCTCGACGAGACCGCCCGGCGCAGGCGCGAGCCGGTCGCGGCGCAAACGCAGGGACCCCCGGTCGTGCTCGTCGTCGGCACGCTCGACACCAAGGGCACGGAGCTTCGCTTCATCCGCGACATCATCGCCGGGAGCGGCCTGCGCACGCGACTGGTCGATGTCTCCACCAGCGGCCGGCACGCAACCAGCGACGTCTCGGCCCAGGAGATCGCCTTGAACCATGGGCGCGGCGGATCGGCGGTGTTCGGACCCGACCGCGGCGCCGCCGTCACCGCGATGGCCGATGCCTTCGCCAGCTGGCTGCGACGCCAGAGCAATGTGGCTGGCGTGATTTCGGCGGGCGGCTCGGGCGCAGCGTCACTGGTCGCGCCGGGGATGCGGACCCTCCCCGTCGGGGTGCCCAAGCTGATCATCTCCTCCGTCGCCTCCGGCGACGTCGGGCCCTATGTCGGCCCGGCCGACATCACCATGATGCATTCGGTCACCGACGTGCAGGGCCTCAACTCGATCTCTCGTGCCGTGCTCGCCAATGGCGCCCATGCGCTGGCCGGCATGGTCAGGGCGCGGCTCGATCAGCACGCGCGGAAGGATCGTGGCGACAGCGGATTGCCGTCGGTCGGCATCACCATGTTCGGCGTCACCACGCCGGCGGTCCAGAAGATCGCGGCCGACCTGCGCGAAGATTTCGAGTGCCTCGTCTTCCACGCCACCGGCGTTKGCGGCCGCTCAATGGAGAAACTCGTCGATTCCGGGCAGATCGCCGGCGTCATCGATCTCACCACCACAGAAATCTGCGATCTCCTGATGGGTGGCGTGTTCCCGGCAACCGACGACCGCTTCGGCGCCATCATCCGCAGCCGCCTGCCCTATGTCGGCTCGGTGGGCGCGCTCGACATGGTGAATTTCGGCGCCCCGGACACCATTCCCGAGCGCTATCGCGGCCGCAAATTCCACGTCCACAACCCCCAGGTCACCCTGATGCGGACCACGGCCGAGGAAAACGAACGCATGGGCCGCTGGATCGCCGATCGGCTCAACCAGATGGACGGCCCGGTGCGCTTCTTCCTGCCCGAGGGCGGCGTCTCCGCGCTCGACGCGCGAGGACAGCCATTCTGGGATCCCGATGCCGATGCGGCCCTGTTCCGTGCGCTGGAGCGGAACGTGCGGCAGACCGCCAACCGTCAACTCATCCGCGTCCCCAAGAACATCAACGATCCCGAGTTCGCCTCCACCATTGTCAGCGCGTTCCGGACCTTGTTCGGCCGCACCGGGGCGCGCCGGAGACTAGCGAGGTGACCGATGGCCCGGTTTGAACGCGCAGAACTGTTGAAACGCTTCCGCGACATGGCAAAGCGCGGCGAGCCCATCATCGGCGGCGGCGCCGGCACCGGCCTGTCGGCCAAGTGCGAGGAAGCCGGTGGCGTCGATCTCATCGTCATCTACAATTCCGGCCGCTATCGCATGGCCGGCCGCGGCTCGCTTGCGGGATTGATGGCTTATGGCGACGCCAACGCCATCGTGCTGGAGATGGCCGGCGAAGTGCTGCCCGTCGTGACCAAAACGCCAGTGCTCGCTGGCGTCAATGGCACGGATCCGTTCCGCGACATGGACGTTTTCCTGGACCAGCTGAAGGCCCTCGGTTTCGCCGGCGTGCAGAACTTTCCGACCGTCGGCCTGATCGACGGCGTGTTCCGCGCCAATCTCGAAGAGACCGGCATGTCCTACGCGCTCGAGATCGACATGATCGCCAAGGCGCGCGAGAAGGACCTGCTGACGACGCCCTACGTCTTTACCGAGAAGGAAGCCGCCGCGATGGCGATCGCGGGCGCGGATATCATCGTCTGTCACCTCGGCCTCACGACCGGGGGCACCATCGGCGCGCAGACCGCGCCCAAGCTCAAGGATTGCCCGGCGCGCATCGACACCTGGGCCTCCGCCGCGCTCAGCGTCAATCCGGACATCCTGGTGCTCGCCCACGGCGGACCGATCGCTGATCCGGACGACGCTGATTTCATCATGAAGAACACCCGCTACTGCCACGGCTTTTACGGCGCCTCCTCGATGGAGCGGCTGCCGGTCGAGCGGGCGCTGACGGATCAGGTACGCAAATTCAAGGCGATCGGCGCGCGATAACGCCGGAAGGTCGAGGGAGGGAAATATGTCAGGGACTCTGGTCGGTGAATTGATCCTCTGGCTGATCGTCGCCATCGTGGTGATCGTGGTCGGCGTCTACATAGTGAACTGGCTCTACCATCGCTCGTCCAAGGAGACCTCGTTCGTCCGGACCGGCCTGCTCGGCGAGCGCGTCGTGATCAACGGCGGCGCGTTCGTGCTGCCCTTCATCCACGACTACACGCCGGTCAACATGAACGTGCAGCCGATGGGCATCGTGCGCTCCCGGCAGGACGCCGTGATCACCCGGGACCGCATGCGCGTCGACATCGAGGCCGACTTCTATGTCCGCGTTCAGGCGACCCGCGAAGCCGTGTCCATCGCCGCCGCGACGCTCGGCCGCCGCACCATGGAGCCCGAGAAGCTCCACGCCCTCCTCGCCGGCAAATTCATCTCCGCGATCCGTTCGATTGCCTCGGAGATGACCCTGGAACAGATGCACGAGCAACGCGGCGAGTATGTGGCCCGCGTCAAGGCGAACGCGGCCGAGGCCCTCGCTCAGAACGGACTCGAGCTGGAGTCCGTCGCGATCACCGATCTCGACCAGACCGATCTCGAATTCTTCAATCCCTCGAACCGCTTCGACGCCGAAGGTCTGACACGCCTGATGGAGGACATCGAGGCCAAGCGCAAGCTGCGCAACGACATCGAGCAGGATTCGATGATCAAGATCCGCTCCCGCAATCTGGAGGCCGAGCGACAGGCCCTCGAGATCGAGCGCGAAAGCGAGACGGCGCGCCTCGAGCAGGAGCGTGACATCGAGATGCGTCGCGCCCTGCAACGCACCGAGGTCGCGCGTGAGCGGGCCCTCCGCGAGACCGAGGCCGAGCAGGCGCAGATTTCCGCGCGGGAGACCATCGAGAAGGCACGCATCGCCAACGACCAGGCGATCGCGGAAGCCCGTATCGCCTCGGAGCGCGAGACCCGCCAGCGGGAGATCGAGCGCACCCGCACCATCGAGGAGAAGGAACTGCTGGCCCGCGAGGAGGTCGAGAAGACCCGGATCGCCAACCAGCGCTCGATCGACACCAGCCGCATCGCCTCTGAACGCGAGGTGCGCCAGCGCGAAATCGAGCGGATGCGTACGATCGAGGAAGCCGAGATCGCCGCCCGCGAGGCGATCGAGAAGGCGCGTATCCAGCAGGACCGGGTGGTGACCGACGCCCGTATTGCCAATGAAGAAGAGACACGGCGCCGCGAGATCGAGCGGACCCGCGCCGTGGACGAGGCCGAGATCGCCGCCCGCGAAGCGACCGAAAAGGCCCGCATCGCCCAGACCATGATTGTCAATGTCGAGCGCATCGCGTCAGACGAGCGCACCCGCGCGCTTGAGATCCAGCAGGTGCGCACGATCCAGGAAGCCGAGATCGAGGCCCAGCGCGCGGTCGAGGCCGCGCGCATCGCCCGTGAGCGAACGCTTGCCGCCGAGCGCATCGCCGCTGAGCAGGGTACGCGGCAATTGGAGATCGAGCGGAACCAGGCACTCGACGTCGCGGGAATCACGGCACGCGAGGCGACGGAAGCCACCCGTATCGCCCAGGAGGAACGAGTTCGTTCACTCGAGATCGCCCGCAACCGCGCCGTCGAGGAAGCCGATATCGCCTCCCGCGAAGCGATCGAGGCCGCGCGCATCGCGCAGGAGAAGGCCATCGCGGCCGAGCGGATCCAGGCCGACAGGGAGACCAAGGCGCTGGAGATCGAGCGGACCGCCGCAGTCGAGGCGGCTGACCTCAAGCGGCGCGACGTGATCGAGCGCCAGCGCATCGGCGTCGATCTCGCGCTGGAGTCCGAGCGGATCAATTCGTCCAAGAAGCGCGAAGTGCTCAATATCGAGCAGAAGAAGGCAATCGAGATCGCGGACGAAGACCGCGTCATCGCGCTCTCCACCAAGCGCTCTGAACGCATCGACGCCGACCGCCAGGTCAAGCAGGCCGAGATCGTCGCACGCAAAGACGTCGAGACCACCGACGTCTCGCGCGAGCAGGCGCTGGAGGCGGCGCGGATCGAACGGCGCCGCTCGATCGAGCAGCTCGAGGTCGCCCGCGTCCAGTCGCTCCAGGAAGCCGAGATTGCCGCGCGCGAGGAGGTCGAGCGCGCCCGCATTGCCTCCGATCGCGGTCTGGATGAAGCCCGCATCGGCCGCGAGCGCGAGCTGCGGAAGCTCGAAGTCAATCGCGAGAGGGAGGTCGAGACCGTTCTGATGGAGAAGGCGATCGCGATCCACCTGAAGTCGCTGGAAGAATCCGCCGCCCGGGCCTCGGCCGAGGAAGCGCGGATACATGCGACGGAGGCCACCGAGCGCGTCATCACCGCACGTGAAAACGAGATCGCCAGGCGTCGCAAGAGCGTGGAAATCGTGATCGCCGAGAAGCAGGCCGAGGAGACCCGAATTGCAGCCGAAGCCGAGCGCGTGCGCGCGGCCGTGGAGGCCGAGGCGCAGCGGCTGCTCAACGAGGCCGAGAACGTGCTGACCGACCAGGCTCGCTACTCGCTGTTCCGCAGAAAGCTGCTCGACCGCATCGAAGGCATCGTGCGCGAGAGCGTCAAGCCGATGGAGAAGATCGAGGGCATCCGCATCCTCCAGGTCGACGGCCTCAACGGCAACGGCCATGGTGGCAATGGCGGCCGCAGCGCCACCGACGAGGTGATCGACTCGGCGCTGCGCTACCGCGTGCAGGCGCCGCTCATCGATTCGCTTCTGGCGGATATCGGCGTCGAGGGCGGCAGCCTCGCCAAGATGCCGGGCCTGATCCGCGAGGCCCGCGACATGCAAGGCATCAAGGAGTCCGCCCGCAAGGGCGGTGGTGGAGGCGGAGGCGGCGAGAAGCCGGCTGCGGCGCCCACGCCTTCCACCGAGGGCGAGCCGCCCGCGGAGCGCAGCCCCCGGAAGAAGAGCTGAGGTCGCATCATGGCCCGCGTCTATGTCTCAACCGTCGTCAATGCGCGCAACGATCGCGTCTGGGCACGGGTGCGCGACTTCAACGGCATGCCGAACTGGCATCCCGCGATCGCGGAAAGCCGCATCGAGGGCGGCGAGCCCTCGGACAAGATCGGCTGTGTCAGGGATTTTCGCTTGCGCAACGGCGACCGCATCCGCGAGAAGCTGCTCGGCCTTTCCGACTACGACATGTTCTGCACCTATTCGATCCTGGAATCCCCCATGGGCGTCGAGAACTACGTCGCGACACTGCGGCTGACGCCGGTCACCGACGGCGACCAGACCTTCATGGAATGGACCGCCGAGTTCGACTGCGCACCCGAACGGGAAGCGGAGCTCGTCGGCAATATCGGCGGCGGCGTGTTCCAGGGCGGCTTCGACGCCCTCAAGCGCCAGTTCGGAGGGTGAGCTCCGTGCCGCATATCGTCAAGAGCACGATCCTGGATGCGTCCACCGATGCGGTGTGGAACGTGCTGCGTGATTTCAACGGACACGATCGCTGGCATCCGGCGGTCGCGACCTCCACGATCGAGCGCGCGCACTCCCCTGACAAGATCGGCTGTGTCAGGCGCTTCAAGCTGCAGGACGGATCGGAGCTGCGCGAGCAATTGCTGGCGCTCTCCGATCTCGAGCAGACCTTCAGCTACTGCCTGCTCGATACGCCGGTGCCGATGTTCAACTACGTGGCGCATGTCCGCCTGCTGCCGGTGACAGACGGCGACCGCACCTTCTGGCACTGGGAGTCGCGCTTCAGCACCAGGCCGGAGGACCGCGATCGCATCGTCCACATGGTCGCAGAAGACATCTACCAAGCCGGCTTCGAGGCAATCCGCCGGCACCTGAAGGAGGCGGCATAGCAATGGCCGTGACAGTGAAGACTTTTGCCAGCACCAGCGAAGCGGCCGGCGCGCTGTCGGCAGATCGTGGCGCACGCTATCTCGGCGGCGGCACGCTGGTGATGCGGGCGCTGAACGAGGGTGACGTCTCCGTCTCGACCGTCATCCGCGCCAGCGACCAGGCCCTGACCCGGATTGACGCGTCGGGCCCGCGCGTGACGCTCGGGGCCGGCATCACCTTTGCAAAAATCCTTGCCGAGCGCGACCTCGGCTTCCTGCACGCCCCTGCCCGCTCGATCGGCGGACCTGCGGTGCGCAACATGGGCACGGTCGGGGGCAACCTGTTCGCGCCAAGTCCTTATGGCGACTTCACGGTGGCGCTGCTTGCGCTCGATGCCACCGTCGCCGTGCAGGGCGGTTTTGGCACGCGCGACATCGCCATCGAAGAGTTCTTGCAGTCGCGCGAGCGGCAGGCCGGCACGCTGGTGCTCTCGGTGTCCTGCGCACGGCCGGCGAGCGCGGACGCCTTCCGCTACCACAAGGTTGCCCGCATCAAGCCAAAGGGCGGCTCCGTCATTACGCTCGCAGCCCATCTGCCGATCAGCGGCGGACGAATTGCGGGGGCACGGATCGCGCTGGGCTCGATGGCGCCGACCCAGATTCGGGCCCGCGCCGCCGAGCGTGTGCTCGAGGGACGCTCGCTGGATGCCGCGACCATCGGGGCTGCGGCGTCCGCCGTCACCGAGGGCACCTCCCCCTTCGACAACGCGCTCGGCAGCGCCTGGTATCGCCGCGAGATCGCCGGCGTCCATCTGCGCCGTCTCCTCTCGGGTCAGGAATAGCTCGTCATGGCCAAGACCGCCCTGCAATTTCGTCATAACGGCCGCGACGTCGCGATCTTCGTCGATGGCGGCACCAACCTGCTGGTCGCTCTGCGCGAACTGATCGGCGATATGACGCCGAAATTCGGCTGCGGCCAGGGCGGCTGCGGCACCTGCAGTGTGCTGATCGACGGCGAGTTGCACCTGTCATGCCTGACGCTGGCGGAAACCGTCGCCGGCCGATCGGTGGAAACGCTCGACGGCCTCAAGCAGGGCCCGAACCTGCATCCGCTCCAGCGTGCCTTCGCCGACAATTTTGCCGCCCAATGCGGCTATTGCACACCGGGCATGCTGATGGCCGCAAAGGCGCTGCTCGATCGCAATCCGCAGCCTAGCCGCACCGAGGTCGTCGAGGCGATCTCCGGCAACATCTGCCGCTGCACCGGCTACGAACCCATCATCGATGCCATCCTCGCCGCTTCGGGCGGCCGGGCCAGCGCCTAAAGGATCTTGTCATGCTGGAACTGCGCAAGGATATTTTCGCCGACGAGCGCGACGACAATCTCAATGAGATCGGCAAGGGCACGCAGCGCCAGGACATGCTCGGCCATGTCACGGGCACGTCGAGCTATTTCAACGACCACAAGCTTCAGGGCATGCTGCATCTGAAAGTGGTCCGCTCGACGCAGGCGCACGCGCGGTTGCGCCATATCGACACCACGGAAGCCGAACGCTCGTCCGGCGTACGCCGGATCATCCGCGGCGCCGACGTGCCGCGCAATCTCAACACGCTCCTCAGCCTCATCAACTTCGGCAAGGACGACGAGCCTACGCTGGCGGCGGACAAGGTCCGCTACAAGGGCGAACCGGTCGTCGCCATCGTCGCGGACAGCGAGCGCGAGGCGTTCGAGGCAATCGCAAAGGTGCGGATCGACTACGAGCAGCTGCCGGTCGTGCTCGACGTCGAGGACGCGCTCAAATCCGGGGCGCCCGTCGTCAACGAGACCTATCCGAAGAATGCCTTCATCTATCACGACGTCCATGATCACCAGAAGCTGCGCTTCGGCGATGCCGACGCTGCGCTTGCGACCGCCGACCACGTGCTCGAACAGCGCTACCAGATGTCTCCGATCGAGCACGCGCCGACCGAAACCAATGGCGCGATCGCCGCGCCCGACACCAACGGCCGCTACGTCGTCTACACCTCGACGCAGGCATTGTTCTTCTCGGTCGACACCTGCGCCAAGATTTTGGACCTGCCATCCAACACCTTCCACTTCATCGGCGGCACGGTCGGCGGCGGCTTCGGCGGCAAGGTGGATACGCTGACCGAGCCGCTCGCGATCCTGGGCGCGATGCTGACCGGGCGTCCCGTCCGCTACGTGTTCGGACGCGAGGAGGAGATGCAATACGGCCCGCCCCGCGGCGCCGAGCGCATCTACATCAAGGACGGCGTGATGCGCGACGGCCGTGTCATCGCGCGAAAAATCCGCGCCTATTTCGACAGCGGCGCCTATACGAGGCTTTCCAGCTACGCTGCCGTGAAATGCGCCGCGCATCTGCCCGGGCCCTACACGATCCCCAATGTCTATGGCGACGTCTATTGCGTCTTCACCAACCGGACGCCCGCGACGGCGATGCGCGGTTTCGGCGTCACCGCGATGGATTTTGCGATCGAGTGCCAGATGGACAAGCTGGCGAACCTCGTCGGCATGGACCCGATGGAGTTCCGGATCCTCAATGCCTATCGCGACGGCGACATGAAGGCGCATCGGCGCGAAGCCAAGAACACCGCACTGATCGAATGCGTCCAGGTCGCCGCCGAGAAGGCGAAATGGCCGATCCGAGAGGAGTTCAAGCGAGCGTCGTCGCGCAAGGACGGCGGCGGCAGCCGTGCCGTTATCCCGCCGACACCAACGGATTCGCGCAGCCGGCCGGCCGCGCCAGTCCAGCAGCGCACCAGCTATGACCGGCTCCCGCCCACCGTCACCCGCGAACCACCGCGCGAGCCGCCGCCCCCTGCGCCGTCGCCACCTCCACCGCGGCCGGCCGCGCCCTCGCATGGCGCGCCCCGCTTCTCATCCGTGTTCGGCACCAGGAGGCGCTGATGACCCGGCATCGCGGACGCGGCATGGCGTCGATCAACTATCCCATCGGCATGAATCTCGGCGGCGATCCCAGCCAGGCGTTGGTTCATTCCAACCCGAGCGGCAAGTTCACGGTGGCGCTGTCGTCGATCGACCTCGGCCAGGGCATGAAGTCGGTGACGCGGCAGATCTGCGCGGAGACGCTGGGCGTTCCCGTCGAGGACGTCTATGTCGACACTGCGGATTCCGACACCGGTCCGCATTGCATGGGCTCCTTCGCCTCGCGCGGCACCCATCGCGTCGGCAATGCCGTGATGGCCGCGGCCCGCGAGGCACGCGGCGTGATGATGGAAGCAGCCGCCGAGGAGCTCGAGGTCAACGCCGCCGATCTCGAAACCGACGGACGCGGCAACATCCACGTCAAGGGTGCGCCGCATCGTTCGATCTCGACCAAGGACGTCGCCATCGCCGCCCAGTTCAAGCAGGGCAAGACCATTTCCGGCCGCGGCATATTTCTCGTGCCTCTGTCCAACGTCGACCCCGAAACCGGCGAGATGTCGCCGGCGACCTGCTACGCCCATGCCTGCCTCGTGGCGGAGGTCGAGGTCGACGACGAGACCGGTGAAGTCGCGATGGTCCGCATGGACTCCGCCTATGAGCTCGGCCGCGCGCTCAATCCGCGCCTGGTCGAGCAGCAGCTCGTCGGCGGCGCCTGGATGGGCATCAGCCACGCGCTCTACGAGACGACGGAGCCTCATTATCCCGACCCCGTTCACGGCCCCCGCGACTTCGTCGAATATCTGATGCCCGGCCCGGGCGACATTTGCCCGCACGATATCGCCGTGCTGGAGCGCCCCGCGCCGGATGGCCCGTTCGGCGCCAAAGGACCGGGCGAAATGTGCGCCAATCCCGTGCTGCCGGCTGTCGCGAATGCGATTTTCAACGCCGTCGGCGTACGTATCGACGATCTGCCGATTACGCCGGAAAAGGTGCTGCGCGCGATCAAGACCCAGGGCGGCGCGCGGCCACAGGCGCGACGCTGAGACTGGCCATGGCAGTTCGCACCAACATCGTTGGCATCGACAACCCCGAAGCGCTGGAGAAGGCGCTTCGGGCAGCCTATTACCTCGCCGATGAAGGGCTCGCGACCGCGGCCTATCTCGGACTTGCCCTCGGCAAACCGCTCCTGCTCGAGGGCGCCCCCGGCGTCGGCAAGACCGAGGCCGCGAAAGCCATCGCCGCCGTCCTCGGCCGCCGTCTCATTCGCCTGCAATGCTACGAGGGCATCGACGCCTCGGCCGCACTCTACGAGTGGAACTATCCACGCCAGATGCTCGCGATCCGCCAGGCTGGCGACGAGAGCATCGACATCTATGGCGAAACGTTTCTGATTGAGCGGCCGATGCTGGCGACGCTTCGCGCACCCGACTCCACCGTGCTGCTGATCGATGAGATCGACCGCGCCGACCAGGAGTTTGAGGCGTTCCTGCTCGAGTTTCTCTCGGACTTCCAGATCTCGATCCCGGAACGCGGCACGGTGCGCGCGGCCGAACGTCCTGTCGTCGTGCTGACATCGAACCGGACGCGCGACCTGCACGAAGCCCTGCGCCGCCGCTGTGTCTATCACTGGATCGACTATCCCACTGAAGAGCGGGAGGCGCGTATCGTGATGCTGCGGGCCTCCAGCGTCGCCGAGGCGACAGCGCGGGCCGTCGTCGCGGCCGTCGGCAAATTGCGCCGCGAGCCGCTCAGCAAGGCACCAGGCATCGCAGAAGCCGTCGACTGGGCTGAAGCGGCGACGCTCCTTCACAAGGGCGGTGCGCGCTGGCCCGACGCCTTCAAACGCTCGATCGGCGTGGCGCTGAAAGACGAGGAAGACCTGCACTTCATCTCGCCACGGCTCGACGTCATGCTCGCGGAGGCAACCGCATGAGCACCGAGCCGGGGCTTCCGCGCGCTGCCCGCATCTTCGTCTCCTTCGTCGCGCTGCTGCGCGCCAACGGCTTTGCCGTCGCGCCCGAGCAGACCACCTCCTATCTCGCCGCGATCGAGCTGCTCGGGCCGCGCGACCTCAACGACATCAGGCAATCGGCTCTGGCCACGCTCGCCCCACCACCCGAGCGCCGCACGACCTTCGACCGGCTGTTCGACCTGCACTTCCGCGGCAGCGAAGCCATCGAACATATCGATGACGGCGAGGACGACGAGACTGTCCGGCTCCAGGAAGAGGGCCGCGGCGAACAGGCCCCCCTGTTTTCCGACGAAGCCAACGAATCCGGCCTCAGTGCGACGCGCACCGAGGCGCTGGTGGAGCGCCGCTTCGCCCAACTCTCCGCCACCGACGCGCTCCGCCGCCTGGCGCGCGAGGCCTCCCGGCGCCTGCCGCAGCGTCGCGGCCACCGGCGCATGCGCGCCCGCCGCGGGCCGTTTGCCGACCTTCGCCGAACCCTGCGCGAGTGTGTCCGGAACGACGGCGAGATCCTGCGGCTCGGGCACCTGAAGCGGCGCCCGCGCCGACGAAAACTCCTGCTGCTGATTGACGTCTCCGGCTCGATGAAGACGCGCACCGAGGAGAACATGAAGCTCGCGCATGCGCTGGTACAGGCCGCGCCCAATGTCGAGGTCTTCACCTTCGGCACGCGGCTGACCCGCGTCACCCGCCCATTGCGCCTCAAGCGTCGCGAGCAGGCGCTGAGCGCGGCGGCGCACCTCGTCAGCGACTGGGATGGCGGCACCCGCATCGGCGACGCGCTGCAAGCCTTCCTCGCGGTGCCGCGGTTCGGTGGTTACGCGCGAGGCGCGGCCGTCGTCGTCGTGTCGGACGGGCTGGAGCGCGGCGAAGTCGATGCGTTACGCGACGCGGTCGCAAAGCTGTCGCGGCGCGCCTGGCGCGTGAGCTGGCTGACGCCGCTCGCGACGGGCCCGGACTTCCGCCCGCAGACCGAGGCGCTGGTGGCCATCCAGCGCTTCGTCGATGATCTCGTGGACGGCGGTTCAAGCGCGTCGATCGTCGCGCACATTCTGACGTTGGGACGGAGGAGAGCGGCGTGAGCGACATTGTCGACGGCCATCATCACATCTGGCGGCAGGCCGACCTGCCCTGGCTGACCGGCCCGATGCAGCCGCGCATCTTTGGACCCTACGAGCCGATCCGTCGCGATTATCCGATCCGGGAATATCTCGACGACCTCAAGGGCACCGGCGTCACCCGTTCGGTCTATGTCCAGACCAACTGGGCCAACGACCGTTTCGAGGACGAAGCAGCCTGGGTCCAGCAGACCGCCGACGCGCACGGCTGGCCGCATGCCGTCGTCGCCTACGCCGATTTCGCCGTCGACGATGTGCGCCCGCAACTCGATCGCCTGAAGCGCTATCCGCTCGTGCGCGGCGTGCGCATGCAGCTGCACTGGCACGACAATCCGCTCTATCGCTTCGCGGCCAAGCCCGATCTCTGCGTCGATCCCATGGTCCGCCGCAACATTGCGCGCCTGGCCGACTACGGCTGGAGCTTTGACCTCCAGGTCTTCACGCCGCAGATGCCGGACGCGGCGCAACTCGCCGAGTCCTGCCCCAGGGTGACTTTCATCCTCCAGCATGCCGGCATGCTGGAGGACCTCTCGCCCGCGGGCCGGGCCGCCTGGCGCGCCGGGATGGCCCGGCTCGCGGTCTGTCCGAACGTGGTCTCGAAACTCTCCGGGCTCGGCACCTTCATCCATAGCAACGATCCCGCGCACATCGCGGCCGTCCTTACCGATACCGTCGCGATTTTCGGCGCGGAGCGCTGCCTGTTCGGCTCCAATTTTCCGATCGAGAAATTGTGGACCAGCTATCGGGAGCTCGTCGACGCCTTTCGTGCGGCGGCCGCGAAGCTGACGACCCAGCAGCAGGACGCAATTTTCAGGACGACGGCAACGCGCGTCTATCGGCTTTGACAGACAAGAACAGAACAGAACAGAGAGGGAAACGAATGGCGCTGGAGATCAAGATCCTGGACTATGGCGATATCGAGCTGGAATCGAGCTTTCTGG
The DNA here is from genome assembly GCF_056402655.1 of Bradyrhizobium sp. P3_C3. Lineage (NCBI taxonomy): Bacteria > Pseudomonadati > Pseudomonadota > Alphaproteobacteria > Hyphomicrobiales > Nitrobacteraceae > Bradyrhizobium > Bradyrhizobium sp. P3_C3. Next base: position 39,107 of record NZ_JBFUGY010000006.1, read on the forward strand.
TTCTCGGCCGCGACTGCGGCCGCACCCGCCGCGTCCTCACCCTCGGCTTTCTGATCCTCGGCGGCAAATATCCGGTCGTGGTCGATACCGGTTACCGCTCCAACCAGATCATGGAAACGCTCGGGATGCGCGGCCTGCAATACCACGAGCACATGATCGAGAACCAGCTCGCCCGCCACGGCGTGCGCATGGGCGACGTCCGCTTCGTCTGCCACACCCATCTGCACATCGACCACGCCGGCAAGGACGATCTGTTTCCGATGAACACGACCGTCGTCCTCAACCGGAAAGAACTCGAATATTCCGTTTCCGGCTTGATGCACCCGCAATATCCGGCGCCCGACATCAAGCATCTCATCGACCGACTGCACACCAAGAGTGCGCTGCGCTTCCTCGACCTCGAGATCACAGGTCCTATCGAGCTGATGCCCGGCGTCTATTGCGATGCGGCCAATGCACATACCGAGGGATCGATGAACGTCATCGTCGAGACAGCCGACGGAATCGCGACGATCTGCGGCGACGTGATCTACGACTTCAACGACCAGATCGTCACGCCATTCAACGAGATCCACGACTGGGAGCCGCGGACGACGGGAAACCACGGCACCAGCAAGCGGGCCGAGAAGGCGTCGATCAAGAAGCTGCTCAGCAATTCGCGCTATCTGCTGCCCGTGCACGACAGGCCGGCCAAGATCGAGGGCGGCATGGTCGTTGGACGGCTGCACGACCAGGTCCCCGGCCCGATCGTGCAATCGCTGCCTGCGCGCAACTGGTTCCCTGCCTGACGTGACCTGAGGATATCGACCGATGACGCACGTCACCTTGCGCTCCGAATTCGAGAGCGTGATCGACCCCTACGCGCCGGTCGCGCAGGTCGGAACGGGTTTTGACTTCACGGAGGGGCCGATCTGGCATCCGGTCGATCATTATCTCTTGTTCTCGGACATGCCCGGCGACGTGCGGCGGCGCTGGGATGCGCGGCGCGGCGTCGCGGAGGTCAAGCGCCCGTCGAACAAGTGCAACGGCATGACCTATGATGCCGAGCTCAATCTGATCGTCTGCGAGCACGCGACCTCGTCGCTGATCCGTGAGCGGCCGGACGGGCGGCGCGAGGTGCTGGCCTCGCACTTCCAGGGACAGGAGCTCAACAGCCCCAACGACGTCTGCGTGCACTCCTCCGGTGCCATCTATTTCTCCGATCCCTGGTATGGCCGCATGCCGGTCTATGGTGTCGAGCGGCCGCGCCAGCTCGGCTTCCAGGGCGTCTATCGCGTCATGCCCGGCGGCGAGCCAACGCTCGTGGTGGACCGCAATTTGTTCGACCAGCCGAACGGGCTGTGCTTCTCGCCCGACGAGAAACTGCTTTATGTCAACGACACCGTGCAGGCGCTGATCCGCGTATTCGACGTCAACGGCGACGGCTCGCTGTCGAACGCGCGCGTATTCGCGAGCGGCATCCGCTCCGAGCTGGAGCCGGGCCTGCCCGACGGCATGAAGTGCGACCAGCATGGCAATGTCTGGGTCACCGCCCCCGGCGGTGTTTGGGTCTATTCGCCGCGCGGCGAGTTGCTGGGGAAGGTCCGCGTGCCTGAGCTCGTCGCCAACCTTGCCTGGGGTGGCCCGGACTTCCGCACGCTCTATTTGACGTCGACGCATTCGGTCTATGCGATCCCGACCAAGGCCGGGCCGCGCCACGAGCCCTATATGAGCGGCAAACGCGGCAGCGGCGGCGCAAGTGCCGGCCCCGCCTCTGCGGCGCCCATCCTGGCCGACGGCGAGATGCGGCTCGATCCGAGCCGCTGCGCCATGATCATCCAGGATCTTCAGAACGACGTCATCATGGATGGCGGCGCGTTCGCCGAGTCAGGCGCACCGGGTCATGCGAAGCAACAGCATGTGGTCGAGAACGTCCGGCGCTTGGCGGAGACAGCTCGCGCGCGCGGCGTCGCTATCATCCACGTCTGGTTTGTGGTCGAGCCCGGCGCCCCCGGCGTGACGCTGAACGCACCGCTGTTCGAGGGTCTCGTCGACAGCAAGGCGATGGTGCGCGGCAGCTGGGGCGCCGCCCCGGTCTCGGGCCTCGAACCGCGGCCCGGCGATTTCGTCGTCGAGAAGATGCGGATGAGCGCCTGGGAGGGCACCCGGCTGGAGACGATCCTCAAAGCCACCGGGCGCGACATGATCATCAACACCGGCGCATGGACCAACATGTCGGTCGAGCACACCGCGCGCACCGGCGCCGACAAGGGCTATTTCATGATCGTGCCGGAAGACTGCTGCTCGACCATGAATGCCGACTGGCACTCCGCCTCGATCAACTTTGCCATGCAGAACGTCGCCGTCGTCACCCGGGCGGATGCCGTCATCAGAGCGCTGGGATGAGTGGTGGCAAAGCTTTTGCACCTCTCCTGCTCGCCCCGCGCCGACTCCGAGTCGAGCGCCGGCGCGCGCGTCTTTCTTGACGGGTTTCGGCGGGCCCGTCCGGACTGGGATATCGACGTCGTGGATCTCTGGCGCGAGCGGCTGCCGGAATTCGCAGGTCCCATCGTCGAGGCAAAATATGCGCGGATGAAGGCGCAGCCCTTCAACGACGCGCAACGGGACAGCTTTGCGGAGGCCGAGCGGATGGCGCTGCGCTTTTCACTGGCCGATCGGGTGCTGATCTCGACGCCCATGTGGAACTTCAGCATTCCCTACAAGCTCAAGCAATGGTTCGATGTCATCGTCCAGCCCGGGCTCACTTTTCGGTTCGATCCCTCCCTGGGATATGTCCCGCTGCTGACGGACCGGCCAACCACGGTGATCCTCGCCAGTGGCAGCGATTTCGCCACCGGAATGAACCGCGGGCGCATCGACATGGCAACGCCTTACCTGCGGGAAATTTTGCGCTTTATCGGTATCAGCAATGTCCGTTTCGTACCGATTGGGCCAACCACCGGACCGCAACAGCCCATCGAGGCTGCCCGCGAAAGAGCCCATCAGCACCTCGCCGCAATGGCAGCGAACTTCTGAGCATTGTTGAGGACGCTCCGGCGCTTCGCGACACCTATCGAAGCAAGCTGCGCATCACCCGCGTACGCGAATCACGGCAGGTTGTCCCGCAGAAAAATATCGATGCGGATGCGCTCCTGGTCGGGGCTGATCGGCTCACCCGAACAATGCGCGAGCAGAACTCGCGCCGCAGACCGCGCCTCGTGACCGGGATCCTGGTTGATGATGGCATCGAGCGTGCCGCGGACCAGGAAACGCCGCGTGTACTGGGTCAGCTCGTGCGTGATCCAGACCACTTCGCGCGCGCGGCCCAAGGCCTCCAGCGCATTGGCGATGCCGCGGTTCCCGGCGCCACAGCAGTAGATGCCGCGGAGATCGGCGTGGCGCGCCAGCAGCGCGGCCGTGAGCTCCCGCGTGCGCTCGCTGTCGTCGCGGCCTTCGATCACCGGCAGCGCGAGCAGGTTCGGATACTCGCTGGACAGGATCTGGTGGAAGCCGAACTGCCGCTCGGTGTGATCGCGCAGCGATAACGATCCCGCGATCACAGCAACCGTCCCCTCGCGGCCGGCGAGGAAACGTCCCATCAGCGTTGCCGCAGTTCGCCCCGCGGCCGGGTTGTCGATACCGACATAGTGGAGCCGGCGCGAACTCGGCGCGTCCGACACAAGGGTCACCACGGCGACCCCGCGCGCGGCGAGCTCGTCGATCGCGGCGCGCACCCTGGGATGGTCCAGTGCGATGACGGCGACGCCCTGATAGGCCGGCGACAGGTTTTCCAGCGCACCGGCGAGCACATCCGGATCGAACACGTCGACATGGAGGATATCGATGAAGCCGCGGTGGCCGGCGAGCCAGTCCGCGGTGCGTTGGACCTGCTCGGCCAGGTTGGTCATGAAGCTGTTGCTGCCGCTCGGCAGCACGAAGGCGAAGCGGAACGTTTGCCCGCGGGCGAGCCGCGCGGCCGCGACATCGCCCCGATAGCCGAGTTTTGCCACCGCGGCCTCGACACGTGCGACGGTCTTGGCGCGCACGCCCTCTCGCCGGTTGACGACGCGGTCGACGGTTGCGAGCGAAACGCCCGCCGCACGCGCGACGTCCTCCAGCGTGGCGCGAACCGCCGGCTGCGTCGCACCGGCTGTCATTCCCGCGCGGCCCACAGCATGCCGCGGGTCATCAACGTTCGGATCTCCGGTACGTCGAGCTCGTAAGCGCGGTGGCCGAGCGAGGAGTAGAACACCCTGCCCGCGCCGTATCGCTTCTTCCAGACCACAGGCATCACCACGCCGTCGATCCAGGGCGCGTGCTCGCCCGTGAAGGTCGTCGTCGCCAGCACCTCGTTGGCGGGGTCGACATGCATGTAGTACTGCTCGGAACGATGCTCGAAACTCTTCAGCCCCTTCATGATGGGGTCATCCGGCTTCGTCAAGTCGACCTTGTAGTCGATGATGTTGCCGGGATGCGCGACCCACTGCCCGCCGCACAGGAACTGGTAGTCCACGGACTCGCGGAACGCATCGCACATGCCGCCATGATGCCCGGCCAGCCCGACGCCGCCACGCACCGCCGCGCAGAGATTGAGCGCTTCCGCCTTCTCGATCTTCGACATGGTATAGATCGGGATGATCAGCGACAGATCGTGGATCGCGGGATCGGCGAACGCCGCCGTCGTGGTCTCGACCCGAACCTCGAAGCCTTCCGCCTTCAGCCAGCCGCGGATCATCGAGGCGCAGAGATCGGGATCGTGTCCCGGCCAGCCGCCCCATACAATCATTGCCTTGCGCATGGTCATTCCCTCAGTCGATCTGTCCGGTTTCACGTCCGGCCGGCAGCATTGCCGGCCGCTCGACGCAGCTGCCGATCTTGACGCGGCGTCCTTCGTCGGCGGAGGTCTGGAACGCCTCCATCACCTCGAGCACATGGAAAGCGAGCGCGCCGCTGGCGCGATGCGGACGGTTGTTCAGGATCGCGGAGGCCATGTCGGCGACACCGATGGAACGAAACTCGCCATCGACATGACCGTGGGTCAGCGGCACCGGCTCCCATTCACCGCCAGTCTTCGCGACCTGCACCTCGCCGCCGAACCGGTTCGGGTCCGGCACCAGCATGCTGCCCTTGTCGCCATAGATCTCGATCGGCGCGTGCCGGTGCTTCGGCACGTCGAAGCTCATCGCGATCGAGACGACCGCCCCGCTCTCGAATTCGAGCGTGCCGGCGACATGGGTCGAAACCTCGACCGGGATAAGGGTGCCGTTCATCGGCTGGCTGGTGACCAACCGCTCGGATTTCGGACGCGCGGTCGAGCCCATCACGCTCGCGACCGGGCCAAGCAGCTGCACGAGATCCGTGATGTAATACGGCCCCATGTCGAGCATCGGCCCTCCGCCGCGAAGGTAATAGAAGCCCGGCGATGGGTGCCAGCGCTCATGGCCAGGGCAGCCGAAGAAGACGCTGCCCGCGACCGGCGTGCCTATCGCGCCATCGTCGATCAGCTTGCGCGCGGTCTGGTGCCCACCGCCAAGGAACGTATCGGGCGCACAGCCGACGCGAAGGTCCTTCTGCGCGGCGAGATCCATCACCTTGCGAGCTTCCGCAACGTTGATGCCGAGGGGCTTCTCGGAATGAACGTGCTTGCCGGCATTCAGCACGGCGAGGCTGACGTCGGTGTGGGCGAGTGGCACCGTGAGATTGATGACGATCTCGACATCCTCCCGCTTGAGCAGTTGATCGACCCGCATCGCTGGCAGCCCGAAGGCGGCGCCCTGCCGCTCTGCCGCATCGCTGCGCATGTCGGCCAGCGCCTTGATTTCTATGACCGGAAAGCGCTGGGCCGCCTTCAGATAGGCGGTGCTGATATTGCCGCAGCCGATGATTCCGATGCCGACTTTTCTCATTGTGATCTCCGTAAGGTATCGTTCATCCCTTGACCGCGCCTGCGGTGAGACCGGCGACGATGTGCTTCTGCGCCAGAAGAAAGAGAATGATAGTTGGCAGGATGGTCAGCGTGATGAAGGCCAGGATCAGGTTCCACTCGGACGAATACTCGCCCTGATAAACCATGATGCCGAGCGGCCAGGGATAGAGCGCATCGGTGTTGAGCATCACCAGCGGCAACAGATAGGCGTTCCAGCTATTGACGAAAGTGATGGTCCCGACGGTCGCCAGGATCGGTCGCGACAACGGCAGCGTCACATAGCGGAAGAATTTGATATAGCTGCAGCCGTCGACCAGCGCGGCCTCGAGCAGTTCGTAGGGAATGTCCTTGAAGAAGCGCCGCAGCAGCAGCACGCTCATCGCGAGGCTGAAGGCCACCTGCGGCAGCGCCACGCCAAAATAGGTATCGAGCAGCCCGAGATCGCGCACCTTGATGAAGAGCGGCAGCACCGCGGTCGCGGCCGGAAACAGCAGGCCGAGCGTCAGGTAGCTCAGCAGCATCGATGAGCCGTAGAACCTGACATGGGCGAAGGTGAACGCCGCCATCGAGGCGACGATCAGGGTCAGGGTCACCGTGAGCGTCGAGATGATCAGCGAGTTGCGCAAGAGCTGCCAGTAGCGCGTGGAGAACAGGATGTCGGCATAGTTCTGCCATTCCCAGTGATGCGGAAGGCCGAACGGATTGACGCGCAGTTCGCCGAGCGATTTGAAGCCGCCGAGCAAGGTCGCGAGCAGCGGCACCAGCACGAAGACGGCAACGACGGCGAGGAACATCGCCTTGAACAGCACGGCGGGATCGAACGGCGTACGATTGGTCTCGGTGCTACTCATCACGCATGAACCATCGCTTGTACGTGAAGGCAAAGGTCACGCAGATCGTGAACAGAATGACACCGATGGCGCTGCCATATCCGACCCGCATGCGGGAGATGCCGTTGTTGTAGAGGAAGCTCACCAGCGTGTTCGAGGAGTCCGCAGGCCCCCCGCGCGTCAGCGGCATGACGAGGTCGAACAGCTGCAGCGAGCCGACGATGGCGAAGAACACCGAGAGGCGAATCGTCGGATAGAGCAAGGGGATGACCACGTGTCGCAGGGCTTGCGAACGCGTCGCGCCGTCGATGCGCGCGGCTTCGATCAGGCTCTTGTCGAGGCCCTGGAGCGCCGCGATGAACAGCATCATGTGGAAACCGAAGTACTTCCAGACGACGACGATCAGCACGGCCAGCATTGCCGTATCGGTCGAGGCCAGCAGATGCGGGGGCTCGGCGCCGAAGGTCCGCCAGATCGAGGCGACAAGGCCGTAGTCGCCGTCGTAAACGAAGCTGAAGATCAGCCCCGTCGCGATCTCGGCCAGGATATAAGGCATGAAGAACAGCATGCGCAGCGCCACCGCCCCGCGAAAGCGTTCGGCGAGCATCAAGGCCAGCGTGAGCGCAAGCGGCAACTGGATGGCGAGCGAAACAGCGATGATCAGCCCGTTGTTGCGCAGCGCGAGCCAGAAGGCGCGTGTCTCCAGCACGAAGCGGTAATTGTCGAAGCCGATCCAGTTGGTCGGCCTGCCGAACCCGTTCCAGTTGAAGGTCGAGTACCAGGCCGCCTCGCCAATCGGCAGCACCACGAACAACGTGAACAACAGCAGCGCCGGCGGCAGGAACAGGATCAGGACCGTCAGCCTGCCGTCCCAGCTCGGGCCGCGCTCGGCGACCTGCGGGAGCTCACCGGCAACGTCCATCGCCGACACGCTCGCGGCCCGGCGTGCCACCGTCAGTTACCCTGCTTCCACGCCGCCTCGATCGCCTTGGCCGCGTCTTGCGGGCTCATGCTGCCGCCGGCGATCTCGGCGGTAACGTCGTTGACGACACGGCCTACCGAGGGGCCGAGGCTCTGGTCATAGAAGTTCTGGTGGTAGTTCGACTTCGCCAGATTGGCCGCGATCAGCTTCATGAAGGCGTTGTTGAGACCGGCATCCGCGCCCTGCACCACCGGGATGATGAAGTTGCCCGCTGCAAGCCGCGTCTGCACGTCCCTGGAGACGAAGTATTTCAGGAAATCGACGGCCTCCTTCGGCGAGCCCTTGGTGATCAGCCAGCCGGTGATGCCGCCGAGCGTATCGGTTGGCGCGCCCTTGCCGCCGGCCACCACCGGGAAGTCGAACCAGCAGATCTTGTCTTCGCTCAATCCGACCTTGTCGGCGGCAAGCGCGCGCTGCAAATGATAGACCGTGCTGATGGCGAGCGTCATCGCCGCCTTACCATCGCCGAAATAGCCGACCGCCTGCGGATTCTTGAAGCCGAGGAAACCGTTCTGGAACGGCTGCAGATCGACCAGCTGCTTGAACAGCTCGCCGGATTTCCGGAAGGTCTCCCCGGCGAAGCCGCCGTCCTCGCCGCGCAGCGCCGCATCGAACGCCGGCTTGCCGCCGACGCGCACCGCAAGATGCGTCCAATAGAAGTGCAGCGGCCATTTGTCGGCGCCACCGACCACGATCGGGGTCACGCCGGCGGCTTTCAACGTTTTCACCGCTGCAAGCAGGTCGTCCCAGCTCTTGATCCCCGCAGGATCGACCTTTGCCCTGGCCATCAGCTCCTTGTTGCAGAGGAAGCCGACCTGCGACAGCGCGGTCGGAAGACCGTAAACGCGGCCGTTGGCTGTGAAGGCGGCGAGCGCCGCCGGCGTGAGGCTGTCGCTGTAACCCTTCACCTGATCGGTGATGTCGTCGAGGACGCCAGCCTCGATCTGCGTCTTCAGGACGCCGCCGGCCCAGCTGTAGATGATGTTCGGCCGGTCCTTGGATTGCAGGATGGTCGGCAGCTTGGCCTTGTAGGCCTCGTTCTCGAGGAACTGCATCTCGATCTTGGTGCCGGGATGCGACGCCTCATAGGCGCGCGCAACCTCCTCCCAGATCTTCACCTGGGCCGGATTGGCCTCGATGTGCAGCCACTTGACCGTCGTGTCGGCCGCGGCAGAGTTGGCCCAAAGCAGGCATGCGGCGGCGGCGAGTCCCAGCTTCCCGAGCAGTCTCATCACATTCCTCCCAACCGGCTCTTATTCTTTGGCTGCAATCCTGCCTTCGATTTTTGAGGTACGCAACTAAAATTCTGATCTATGCACCTCACGCCGGGAATGGCTAAGGTTGGCGGGACAACTGGGCGGCGCCTCGCACCGCCCGCAACGCAATTTGAGAGGTGCCCATGGCCGCCGTTTATTCCGACCTTGCCGGCAAGGTCGTTCTCGTCACCGGTGGCGCATCGGGGATTGGGGCTGCGATCGTGCGGCGCTTCGCGCAGCAGAAATCCAATGTCGTGTTCTTCGACATCAAAGCCGACGAGGGCCAACGTCTCGCACGCGAGCTGTCGGATCAGGGTCTGGCTGCGCATTTCCAGCGCGTCGACCTGACTGACATCGCCGCGTTGCGCGCCGGCGTCGCCGAGGCGCGCAAAGCACACGGCGCGATCAATATCCTCGTCAACAATGCCGCACATGACGAACGGCACAACACCGAGGAGATGACGCCGGAATACTGGGACGACCGCATCGCGGTGAACCTGAAGCACCAGTTCTTCGCCTCGCAAGCCGTGCTGCCGGACATGAAGGCGGCGAACGCCGGCGCCATCATCAATTTCGGCTCGGTGTCGTGGATGGCCGGACAAGGCGGCATGGCCGCGTACACGGCCAGCAAATCGGGCGTCGTCGGTCTGACGCGCTCCCTCGCGCGCGATTACGGTCCCTACAACATCCGCGTGAACGCGATCGCGCCGGGCTGGATCATGACCGAGCGCCAGCTCGAGAAATGGATGACGCCGGCGGGCGAGATCGAACTGCAGCAGCGACAGTGCCTGAAGCGCCGGCTGGTACCGGACGAGGTCGCGAAATTCACCCTGTTCCTCGCGTCCGACGAGGCCTCCGCCTGCACCGCTCAGCACTACGTCGTGGATGGCGGCTGGGTGTGAGATGCTTTGAGGGTCGTGGGCGGGACCAGAGCACGAACCCGGGCCCCGCTGACTAAGAGTCAGCGGGTGACTCCGTCCAGTTGTTTGCACAAGCCGAGGTCGCGAAGCCTATTGGAAAAGATGCCAATGGCACTTTCAATCAGCTCACACCGCGACAGTTCAGCCGTGTTGCTGCGTGACGCTCGGACGTGAGTTGGTGACGGCCTCGCGTATCATTCCGGCGACCAGCTTCGGCGCGGTGATCGGCGATGCATGATCGACTTTCTCGGAGCGAACCTGCGCACCCATCCGTCGTGCCAGGAATAGCTGTGTCGCCGGATTGATCATTCGATCCTCCTCGGCGACAAGGTACCACGACGGCTTTGCCTTCCATGCGGCCTTCGGAGCCTTTTCCTGGATTGCCGCGACGGCAATGGGACGCTGGATCGCAGCCAGGAGCGCAGCCTGCTCAGGTCGGGCATGCTGGCACCAGGCCGCGCCAAACCGGTCGTTCGGCATCCAGAGGAAACCATGACTGTCGGGGGTGAGTTTCGGCGCCTCCGGCGACGGCTTGTCGCGATAGAATATTTGCGCGACTGTTTCGCCTTCGTCGGGAGAGAGAGCCGAAATGAAGACCAGCGACCGCACTCTGTCCTGAGTGACCGCACCTATCACGGCGCCGGCATAGGCATGCGCGACAAGGACAACCGGCCCGTCTGTCCGCTCCAGCGCTCGTTCAAGCGCCGCAACATCATCTGATAGCGATGTGAGCGGAATCGGCGCGGCCATCGTCTTCAGTCCCTCGGACTGCAGCAGCGTAATGACGTGCGCCCAGCTTGAACCGTCGGCCCAGGCGCCATGGACGAGAACGACGGTGGCGTCCGTCCCCGCCGCTTCCGATCTTCTGCTGACGTCGCGGGCGACCTTCTTGCTCGCTCGGGGATCTGCAACCGCCGGCGCGATCACGCCGAATTGTGCTGCCGCAACTGTCGTTGCCGCAGCACCAACGAAACGCCGGCGATCGTGGTTGATTTCGTCGGACATGAATCCTCCATTGCTCTGGCGGCGTGCGTTGACGCACCTCCGCTCACCCTGACCTCCGCTATTCGGCGACGCGACCAAATTGGTTACAGGCGGAGGATCATTCCAGCGATCACTTCCCGACTGCTTCCCGCCTCTGCCCCATCGCGCCAGCGGGATGACCGAAATCATCAGCACGAACGGTTCAGTGACGCTAATCCTGCGAAAGCGCGCTTCCACGCAGGTGCTAACATGTCTCACCGCGTCGTCATTGAGGGGGGCGTTTGCCAGGAGCGTCGCGCGAACCTCGAAGGACCTCAGGGATGACAGAAAAGACAAAGATCGAGCGCCGCACCTTCGTCCAGGTGATGACCGCTGCATCGAGCGCCGCTCTATCACTGGCGCTTCTACCGCGGCGCGCGGCCGGCCAATCCCCAAACAATTCCACCTCGAACGCTTCCGATCTCTTCGAGACAAAGGAGATCAAGACCGATGACAACACCATTTTCATCAGGCGCTACGGGAGAGGATCCCCACTGCTCATGGTCCATGGATTTCCGCGAACCAGCCTGATGTGGCGTCATGTCGCGCCGCATCTCGCCGGTAATCGCACGGTCATCTGCGTCGATCTTCGTGGATATGGCCGCAGCGGCGTTCCCGCCTCTGCGGAGGATCACTATCCCTATACAAAGCAGGCGATGGCGAATGAGCTCGTCGCCGTGATGGATAAGCTTGGCTTTTCCAAATTCGATCTGGTTGGACACGATCGCGGCGGTCGCGTTTCCTACCGCCTTGCGCTCGATCACCCGGAGAAGGTGCAGCGTCTCGCAGTGTTTGACGTGCTGCCGATCTCGGAAGCCTGGGGCCACGCCGACGCAAAGTTCGCCATGACCTACTGGCCATGGAGCCTCCTCTCGCAGAAGGCACCGCTTCCCGAAAAATACCTGATCGGTGCGCCAGACGCGGTATTCGACAATCCCTTCGGCCAGGGCTCATTCGGCCCCGAAGTGAAAGCGGAATACATCGAAACCTACCGCGATCCGGCCCGGGTGCATGCGATCTGCGAAGAATACCGCGCGGCCGCAACCCTGGATATCGAGCATGACAAGGCGGACCAGAAGGAAGGCAGGCGCATTAAGTGCCCTATGCTGCACCTGTGGGCCTCCGGCGGGCCACTTGATACATTCTACGAGCAGAATGGCGGCGCATTGGGAATTTGGAAGAAGTGGGCCGACAACGTACAAGGTCGGGCCGTCAAGGGCGGTCACTTCTTTCCCGAGGAAAACCCGACCGACACAACGGAGCATCTAACCAAATTCCTGTCGGCTTGAACGGCAGCTGACGCCCGCGCAGACTTCGACCAGGCTGGCCACAGCCAGGCGATAGCCGGCGAACGAACGACCCTCGCCGGCCCAGCTCTATTCAGCCGATCTCCCGCCGGACCATGGCCGCCGCATCGCACATCGCCTTCAGTTTTCCGAACGCGGTTGCGCGCGGCATGTACTTCATGCCGCAATCGGGCGCCGGGACCAGGCGGTCCGGCGAGACGTATTTCAGGCCGTTGCGGATACGGGCGGCCACAGTGTCGACGCTCTCGATCGCGGGATCCGCGAGGTCGAGCACGCCGAGCATGATCTTCTTCGACGACAGGTCCTTGAGCACGCCGAGGTCGAGCTTCGGCTGCGCGGCCTCGATCGAGATCTGGTCGGCAATGGTGTCGTCAAGCTCGGCGAGGAAGGAATAGCCGGCCGGCTTGTTCGAGCCCGGCACGACCGCGGCATAGCCGAAGCAGAGATGCACGACCGTCGGCACCGTGATGCCCTGCAATGCACGGTTGATCGCCTTGACGGCGTAGCGCTTGGCAAGATCCGGATTGTTGCGCACCCAGGGCTCGTCGAGCTGGATCACATCCGCGCCTGCCTTCTGCAGATCGAGCGCCTCGGCATTGACGGCCTCAGCGAGCGCCATCGCCAACTCTTCCTCGTCCTTGTAGAACTCGTTCCTGGCCTGCTGGCTCATCGTGAACGGGCCCGGCAAAGTGATCTTGGCGGCCCGATCCGTGTTCTTGCGCAGGAACTGCATGTCGTGCAGCTCGACCGGGCCCTTGCGCTTGACGGGACCGACGACACGCGGCACCGGGGTCTGCGTGTTGCCGGTGCGCGCCACGATCATCGCGGGATTGTCCCCGTCGATGCCGTCGAGCGCGGTGGCGAAGCGGTTGGAGTAGCTCTCGCGGCGGATTTCGCCGTCGGTCACGATGTCAATGCCGGCGCGTTCCATGTCGCGGATCGCGACGATGGTCGCATCGTCTTGCGCCTCCTCCAGATGCTCTGCCGGCAACCGCCACATGTCGTGCAACCGCGTGCGCGGCACCACCTTCGACAGCATGGCGCGATTCACCAGCCATTCCGGCTGCGGGTAGCTGCCAACCACCGTGGTCGGCAGGATATGCGTTGGCATGGGCATGGGATTCTCCTTCTTATTGTTGTTGAGTGCAGCCGATCAGGCCGCGCGTCCCTCGTCCTCGACGGGGTTGCGCAGGATGCCGATGCCGGAGATCTCGATCTCCACGACGTCGCCGCCCTTCATCCACAGCGGCGGCGTGCGATAGGCGCCGACGCCGCCGGTCGTGCCTGTGACGATGACATCGCCGGGCGCAAGCTCGGTGAACGTCGAGCAGTAAGCAATCAAGGCCTGCACGTCGAAAACGAGATCAGAGATCGGGGCCTTCTGCACCTCGACGCCATTGAGGCGCGTGATGAGCGTCTGCTTGGTGACGTCGGTCAATTCGTCGGTCGTGACCATCCAGGGCCCGAAGCCGCCGGTGCCGGCAAAATTCTTGCCCGGCGCGAATTGCGAAGTGTGGCGCTGCCAGTCGCGGATGCTGCCGTCATTGTAGCAGGCATAGCCGGCGACATGGCTGAGCGCGGCATCGCGTGAGATGCGGCGGCCGGCCTTGCCGATGATGACGGCCATCTCGCCCTCATAATCGAAACGCTCCGATTCCAGCGGCCGGATCATCGGCTGGCCATGGCCGACCTGGCTGTTGCCGAAGCGGGTGAAGATCATCGGATGCGCCGGCGTCGGATGGCCGCTCTCGGCCAGATGCGTGGCATAGTTGACGCCGATGCAGAAGATCTTGTCGGGATCGGGAATGGTCGGCAGCAGCGCGACATCTTGCAGCGCGTAGTCGGGCTTCTCGACAGCGAGCTTCTTCAACTCGTCGAGCGATCCCTTCGCCAGCAGCGCCTTCAGCGTCGGAAATGCCTTCAGGCGCTTGCCGGCGTCGATGACGCCCTTGTCGGTGGCGATGCCGTAGCTCGCGGTGCCGGCGATCGTGAAGCTTGCAACTTTCATCAGTCAAACACTCTCTTCGATGGAGGAAACATAGTCGTTGATCGGAAGCGCAATCTCGCCGCTGCGGATCGGAACGCATTGCGGCGGGAAATCCTGGCGGAAGCGCGCGCCGGCGGCTTCGGCGCGGTCTAGGAACCGCTCGAGATGATTCATCGCACCGGTCGGAAGATCGTGCAGCACCATCAGCGTCCAGGGTTGCCGGATGCATTGGTCGAGTGCGCGCTCGGTCCAGCCATCAGGGTCGTCCCAATCCCGCGGGATCGCATTCCAGAGCACGCAGCTGTGTTTGTTGCGGGTGAGATAGTCGACGACGGATGGCTTCAGCAGCCGCGCATCCAGATTGCCGCCGCCACCGAACGGCCGGAACCAGCGCTGGGGATGCGCGAGATCAGAGATCGCAGACTGCGTGCGGCCGATTTCGTTCTCTGCCGTCTCGCGACCTGCCTGCTCACCGAGCGGAATGGTGTGCGTAAACGTGTGATTCCCGATCCAGTGCCCCTCCCCGTGCGCACGCACCGCAAGGCCGCGCCGCGCGGGGTCAGCGAGCTTCTCGCCGATGACGAAGAAGGTGGTCTTGATGCCGCGCCCGGCGAGAACATCGAGCACGCGCGGCGTTACATCGGGATCGGGGCCGTTGTCGAATGTCAGGGTCAAATCGTACACACAAATACCTCAGGTCGCCGGCTGCATCGCGCTCGACGCGATCTCGTCATTGGCCTGACCGGCCCGCGTGCCGGTCTGCCAGATCGCCGCCTTGCGCTCGATCCAGCGGATCGCAGCGTTGAAGGCGATGGCGAGGAACAGCACGAGCAGCACGCCCGCGAACACGTGCGGACTATCGAGAATTGTGCGGTAGCGCGAGATCAGATAGCCGATGCMGGCCGATGAGATCAGCATCTCCGAGACGACGACGCCGACGATGACCAGCGCACCGCCGACACGCAGGCCCGACAGCACCGTCGGAATCGCCGCCGGGATGATGACGCGAACCAACCGTTGGCTCAGCGTCGCGCCCATGCTGCGTGCCGCGAGCAGGAGCTGCGGATCGATGGTCTGGATGCCGGCGGCGGTGGCGAGCATCGTCGGCAGGAAGCCATAGATCGAGGCGAACGCGATCTTGGACTCCGAGCCGATGCCGAGCCACACCGTGAAGACGGGATAGAGGATCACGAGCGGCACCGCATACAGGCTCGACACCATCGGCATGATCAGGACGCGCGGACGCGGCAGGCTGCCGACGATGGCGCCGAGCAGGATGCCGCCGCCGCAGGCGAACGCCATGGAGACCACGACCTCATAGAGCGTCACCGCGAGCGCATGACCGTATTCCGCAGCATCGGTCCATCCGGCGATCAGCGTCGATGACAGTGACGGCAGGAACAGCTCGGGAATGAGACCGGTGCGCGGCAGCAACTCCCACAGCGCAATCAGGCCGATCACGATCAGGTATCGCAGCGTCTTCGCACTTATTCTGGCGCTCATATCAGCCTCACGCCGATTTGCGGATGTGCCGCCAGATGCGGTCGCGCAGCGCACCGAAGGCGTCGCCGCTCAGCATCTCATACGTGCGCGGCCGCGGCAGCTGGACCTGGAGATGGTCGACGATGCGGCCCGGCCGCGCCGACATCACGATCACCTCGTCGGCGAGATAGACGGCTTCGGTGAGGCTGTGCGTGACGAAGACGACCGTCTTGCCGGTCGCGGCCCATATCCGCAGCAGCTCGTCGCCCATGGTCATGCGCGTCTGCTCGTCGAGGGCGGCGAACGGCTCGTCCATCAGCAGCACCGGCGGGTCCTGCACCAGCCCGCGCGCGATCGACACGCGCTGCTTCATGCCGCCGGAGAGTTCGTGGGGATGACGCCTGCCGAAGCCGTCGAGGCCGACCAGCTTGAGCGCATCCTGCGCCTTGGCGCGGCGCTCGGCCTTGGGCACGCCCCGCAGCGCCAGCGGAAACTCGACATTGTCCTCCGCCGTCAGCCAGGGAAACAGGCTCGCTTCCTGGAACACCACACCGACCCTGTTGGGGTCGGGCTGCAGGATCGGCGCGCCGCTGATGGTGATCGTGCCGGAGGTCTGCTGGCGCAGCCCCGCCATCATCATCAAAAGGGTCGACTTGCCGCAGCCGCTCGGGCCGACCAGCACGACGAAACGGCCGGGCTTGACCTCGAGCGAGACGTCCTCCAGCGCGACGACGTCCTGCGACCTCGTCTTGAAGACCTGACCGACGTTCTTCACCTCGATCGCGCCGGCCCGCGCGGCGGGCTTCAACGGGGTCACGTTCGCCAATGGCTGCATCGCGTTTCCACCCATCTGACAAGTTCGTTGAAGGTCATGGCGATCGCGGCGACCATCACGACGCCGGCGAGGAGCTGCTTCATCTGGAAGTTCTCGCCCCAAGTCGCGATCTGGTGGCCTATGCCGTCGCGCGAGGCGTACATCTCCGCCAAAATCACGCCGGTGAGGTTGAAGATCATGGAGATCCGCAACGCCTCCAGCAGCACCGGCAGCATGCTCGGCAGATAGACCCGGAAGGCAGTCTGCATCGGCGTGGCACCATAGGAACGCGCCACCGTCAAGTGCTCGACCTTGACCGACTCCACCGCCGTCGTGGTCGACATGATCACGATGAAGATCGTCGAGAAGAAGCCGAATCCGACCTTCTGGGCAAAGCCGACGCCGAACACCAGGATGAACATCGGCAGAAAGATCGACTTCGGGATGCTGAAGGCGAAGAACAAAAGCGGCTTGGCCACGTCCGCGAAGTAGCGGTTCTCCGCGACCAGGAAGCCGATCACCGCACCGAAGGGCACGGCCAGCGCGAACGCGGCCAACACCTCGGTCGCGGTCACCATCAGATCCTTCTGCACGGCCGCGCGCTGCAGCAGATCACCGAGCGTTGCAAAGGTATCGGACGCCGACGGCAGCAGTCGCGGATTGACGATGCCGGTGCGCGGCAGCACCTCCCACAGCGCCAGGACCGCGATGATGATCGCGATCCGCGCAAGGTTGATGACGAACGTGCTTTGCATCGTTACGGCTTGGTCGGGACGGGCTTGAACTTGGCCGAGATCACGTCCTCGACCGGCACGATGTCCTTGAGCCCGCCAAGCTTGGCGAGATCGAGCGACAGCTGCACGGCCGCATTGACGTTGGCCGCGCCCATGTCGCCGCTGGTCTCGAGCTTCATGATGGTGTTGTCGTACTCAAGGCCCGCGATCTCCGGCGGCATTTCATAGAGCTCGGCGATCAGCTTGATCGTGACGTCGCGGTTGGCGCGCATGAACGCGACCGCGCCGTAGAGGGCGTTCACCGCCTTCTGCACCATCTGGGGCTTGGCCTCGGCGAACTTGTCGAGCACGATCCAGCCCGCAGTGAGGTTCGGCGGGACCGCGGTCGCGTAATCGAGGATGGGCTTGGCCTCGCCGGACTTCGAGATCTGGAAACTCAGAGGCGAATAGACCACGGCCGCCTCGACATTTCCGGCCAGCAGGTTCGGCACCAGGCCACCGCCGCCGACGGGAACACGCGTAAAATCGATCTTCTTGTCCTGGATGGTCCACAGCGCGAGCAGGTCGGAGCCGGAGCCGGCCGCGGTGATCGCCACCTTCTTGCCGTTGAGGTCCTTGACGTCGAGCGTCGACTTGGTCGGGACCATCAATTGCCAGCCGAAATTGCCCATCGCGGCATTGGCGACGATCCGTGACATGACGCCCTTCTTGCGTCCGGCGGAGACCAGCGACGGCGGATCGAGAATGATGTCGGCCGCGCCCGCAGCCATGCCTTCGAACGTCTCCGCGCCGCTGCGGTAGATCGTCAACTCCGCCTGGATGCCTTCCTTCTCGAACAGTTTCTGCCGCACCGCCGTCTCGGCAATCGTCGTCGGCCAATAGGTTTTCGTGGGCAGGCCGACGCGGATGGTGTCGGCGGCGCTCGCAGGCCCCGCCAGAATTGCGGCGGCGATCAGCGACATCAACGCGTGATTGATCTTCATTATTGGTTTCCTCCCGGTCTCTGTTTTTTGTGTGCCGGAATTTTCCGGATCGTCAGGTCGTACGGCTCACCTCCGCAATGCGAGAGGCGGCGAGCTCGACGAATTCTTTGGTGGTGCCGAAGTGCTTTGACAAGGCGCGAACTGCCGCATCCGCATCGCGCCTGATCACGGCGGCGACGATCGCCTTGTGTTCGGCTTCGACGTTGCGTGGCTTGCCACCGGCCTCTCGCCGGATCGAGAGGCGGCGATATCGCTCGCTCTGCTCGTGCAGCACGTCGCGGAAGCCGAGCAGCCATGGCGAGCCGCACGCGTTGACCAGCGCACGATGGAAGATGCGGTGACGGATCACCCACTCCTCGTAGTGCACGGTCGGATCGTCGGGATAGCGATGGGGAACGGCCTTCAAATCCGCCCAGGCGGATTTCACCGATGCGAGCCAGGCCTCATCGCCCCGCTCGATCGAGCGACGGAGCGCAAGCCCCTCGATATCGATCCGGGTCTGCGTCACGTCGGCAAGATCGGCGAGCGACACCGGGCTCACGCGAAAGCCACGCTGGTCCGACGCCTGCACGAGCCCGTCCGCGACAAGTCGCGACAGCGCCTCGCGCACGGCGGCGAGGCTCACGGAAAACTGTTTGGCGAGCCCCGCGATATGCAGCTTCTGGCCCGGAGGCAGCCGCGTCGCCAGGATGTCGGCGCGCAGACGTTCGTGCAGCGCCGACGTCAGGCTGCGCGGACCATCCCCGGGGCTTCCGGACAACTGGAACTGAAGCGGACCCATGGTCGGATGATTGCAAGGCGGCGGCCGCCGGTCAACAGAAAATCGAAAATCGATTTTTTCTAGCCTAGGTTACGCTACGCCTTGCCCAACGTCCTGGGAATGCGCGGCCCGAGACGGCGCCACGTCGAGACGAACAGCTACGCCATTCAGATCCGGGCTTGGCGCCGGGTAGAGCTTCATGACGAGCGGATCATGKCCGGGAACGATGTGGTCCGCGTCCGGCGCTGCGGCTCGCAGCTTGTCAAAGCCCACCAGCATGTCACCGACATGAAATGCTGTCGTGAACGGACGTTCGCTCGTCATGTTCTCGTAGAAATGACTGACGTCGGAGGCGAGCACGACCGGGCCGCGGCGCGTGTTGACGCGGACGAACTGAAGACCGGCTGAATGCCCGCCGGCCGCGTGGACCGTCAGTCCGGGCGCGATCTCGGCGTCGCCGTCGTGGAACAGCACCCGGCGCGCATAGTTCAGCCGCACGATCGCGCAGACGTCCTCGACCTCGAAGGAATGCGACAGCCTCGGATACTGCATATAGCGCCCGGTGGCGTATACGAGCTCGCGCTCCTGAAGATGAAACCGCGCATTCGGAAACCGGTCGAAATTGCCGGCGTGATCGTAGTGCAGATGCGTGAGGATCACATCCTTGACGTCGGCCACGTCGATATCGAACGCGGCAAGCGTCTCCACCGGGCAGCGCAGGAATGTTCGCCTGCGCTGCCTTGCGATTTCGGAGTTGAACCCGGTGTCGACGACGAAGGTGCGGCCGCCTCCCCTCGCCAGCCACATGAAATAGTCCATCGGCATCGGCCCGTCATGCGGGTCGCCGCCGATGAAGTGCTCGCTCCGCTGGGCATCCCGCGTTGCATAGCGGATGGCGAAGAGCTCGTATTCCGGGTCGGCCATGGGGCTTCCAATCAAGCGGCTCAGGACCCCGCATCGACCTCGTTGAAGGCCTCGCGCGCGTTGCGGAAGGCGTCGATGCCGGCGGGCACGCCGCAATAGACCGCGACCTGGAGCAGGATCTCCTTGATCTCATCCTTGGTCAGCCCGTTCTTCAGGGCGCCCTTGACGTGCAGTTTCAGCTCGTGCGGGCGGTTCAGCGCGCCCAGCATCGCCAGATTGACGATCGAGCGCGTGCGGCGGTCGACGCCGGGCCGCGTCCACAGCGCGCCCCAGCAGAACTCGGTCGACCACTCGGCCATGGTGCGCGTGAACTCGTCGGCACCGGCGATCGACTTGTTGACGTAGTCCTCGCCCAGCACCTCTTTACGAACTTTGAGGCCCTTTTCGAACAGTTCGGTCTTGCTCATGATCGTCCCTTTCCGGTCTTGAGAGATTCTAGTTGGAAATTGTTTGGCGCGACGCCGATGGCGGCCGCAGTGATTGCAGCAGCGCGGCGACGTCGTCCGCCGCATCGAGCCGCCAGACCGCATCGATGACGCGGTCTGCATCCCAATCGCTTCGACCGGTCCTCACGCCTTCGCGCAGCTTCTCTTCGATCTCGCGGTCTGAAAGCGGCGCAGCGTGGCTGCCGCGCGGCGACGTCACGGTCTCTGTGAGACTTTCACCAGACGACAGGCGCAAGGTGACGCGCGCAGCGCCATCGAGCATCTGCGCATCAAGCTCCGCCCTCACCTTCTGTCGCAGCCACGCGATATCGGGCCGGACCACGGTCTCCTGCGCGAACTCGGCCACACCGGCCGCGCCGAGCAACAGTCCGCAAGCCGCGCAATGATGGATGCTGACGCGCGCATCGCGCTCGTTGTTCACGGGGCGATCACCGCGCGCGAGCAGCAGTGCCGAGCCCTGCACTGTCACCGACTCGACCTGGTCAACGCGTCGGCCAATCCGTTCGCGCAACAGCAGGCAGGCGTCGATGACCGAATGGAACACGATGCCGGCGGGATAGGGCTTGTAGGTGTTCTTCGCGATCTCCCAGGTCTTGCCGAGGCCATCGAGCATGCGGGCGAGATCCGGCTCATCCCCCATGGTACGCGCCCAGCCGAGCGGACCTTCGATGGCGCGGGGCGCAGCCTCATAGCCCTGTTGCGCGAGCAGCGCGGCGAACAACCCGTTACGTGCGGCATTGCCGACGCTGACATTCTTGGCGGCGCTTGGCAGATTCTCGACATTGCCGGCCGACTGGCTCGCCGCAAGTCCGATCGCGTTCGCAATCCCTTCCGCTGGCAGCCCCAACAGCTTCGCGCACGCCGCCGCAGCGCCGAAAATCCCGCAGGTCGAAGTGATGTGCCAGCCACGGGCGTAATGGCGCGGCGAGACTGCGTTGCCGATGCGGCACTCCACATCCACGCCAAGGATGAACGCGGTCAGCACCGCGCGCCCCGTCAGCTTGCGCGTCTCTGCCAGCGCCAATATCGGCGCGGCAACCGGCGCGGCCGGATGGATGATCGTTTCAGGGTGCGTGTCGTCGAAGTCGAGCAGATTCGCCGAGATGGCATTGAGAAACGACGCGCACAGCGCGTCCATGGACTGCGAATGGCCGATGATTGTCGATGTCGCGGCGCCGCTGAACGGCGACAGCGTGCGCATCGCGGCCGTGACCACCGGATCGCGTGCGGAGCCGAGCGCGGTCGCAAAGAAATTGAGGATCGATCGCTTCGCCTCAGGGCTCTGCGCCTCCACGTCCGCCCACGACGAGGACGCGACGAAATCGGCGAGCGTCTTGCTCACACTCGGAATTGAAGCTTGCGGCACGCGGGGCGTCTTCCTCGTTTTCCCGGACCATATGACGATCCGCGGCAAACTGTCGACCCCAAATGTTATGCTTGACAGCTTGTCTGACAATCATAACAATCCGGCCCGTTGGCGCGGGATCCCGCTGCCACGACGACGGCGGCCGAGAAGGCCGGCCGGCGAAAGCGTTTGACCAACGAGATCAAGAAGGCGCGCCCGTCACGGGTCGCGCGACAGGGAGTAGACGATGGCGGGAGAGATTCTCGGCGTAATCGGCACGGGCCGCATGGGCGGCCCCATGGCGGGGCGATTGATCGACGCGGGCTATTCGCTCGTGATCTATGACACGCAGACTGAAGCGACCCAGCCGCTGGTCAAGCGCGGCGCCCAGCTTGGCAAATCGCCGGCCGATGTCGCCTCCCGCGCCGATATCGTGCTCGCCAGCCTGCCGACGCCCGACATCGTCAAGGCGGTCACGCTCGGACAGGACGGCATCAGCAGCGGCAACCGTGCCAAGATCGTGATCGACCTGTCGACCTCGGGTCCCGGCGCGGCAAAGATCGTTGCGGAAGGCCTGAAGGCCAAAGGCATGACGCTGGTCGATGCGCCCGTGAGCGGCGGCGTCAAGGGCGCCGTCAACGGTACGCTGGCTGTGATGGTGTCCTGCCCGCAGGCGACCTACGAGACCGTGCAGCCGATCCTGAAGAATTTCGGCAAGCTGTTCTACACCGGCGACAAGCCCGGCGTGGCGCAGACGGCCAAGCTCGCCAACAATCTGATGGCGGCCGCGGCGCTGGTCATCACGTCGGAAGCCGTCGCGATGGGTGTCAAGGGCGGCGTCAACGCCAAGGTGCTGATCGACATCATCAACGCCAGCAGCGGCCGCAACAGCGCGTCCGAAGACAAGTTTCCCCGCGCGGTGCTGCCCGGCACGTTCGATTTCGGCTTCGCCACCGGCCTCTCCTACAAGGACGTCCGGCTCTGCGTCGACGAGGCCGAGGCCATGGGCGTGCCGATGGTCTGCGGCGCGGTAGTGCGGCAGATGCTCGCGATCACCAATGCCAAGTTTGGCGCATCGTCCGACTTCACCTCGATCGCCAAGGTGCTCGAGGAATGGGCCGGGGTCGAGATGCGCGGCTGATCACGCAAGCCTTCAGGGAGAGCGATTGCGATGACGATCGGCCCAACCGGATCAGGCAAGGTCTCGCTCGCGCGCCAGATGGCGCGGAGCGTGCTTGCGCTTGATCTTGGAGATTTCGGGCCGGAGGTCGTCGTCAAGGCAAAGCTCTGCCTGCTGGACTTCTTGTCCTGCGCCTTCGAGGCCGGCCATCATCCCTGGAGCCGTCAGGCGGTTGCGATCGCGCAGGCCGGCGGCAACGCAACGATCATCGGCACCGCGCAAACCTCATCAGCGGCTGACGCCGCCTTTGCCAATGCTGTGATGGGGCACGGCCTCGTCCGCGAGGACATGCATGCGGCCAGCATCGCGCACCACGGCGTCGTGATCTGGCCGACGCTGCTCGCACTGTCGGAGCAGACGCCGCTGCATGGAGCCAGACTGCTCGCCGCGGCCATCATCGGCTATGAGACCGGCGCGCGAATCGGGCGCGCGCTCCTGACCTCCGACCTCGCGCGGCTCTATCGCCCGACTGGCCTCGTGGCGCCGCCGGGCGCGGCGCTGGCGGGAAGCTTTGCGCTCGGCCTGTCCGAGGACCAGGCAACCAGCGCCATCGCGATCGCGGCCAATACATCCAGCGGGCTGAACGAGTGGCCGCATGCCGGCGGCTCGGACATGTATTTTCATCCGGGTTTTGCAGCCAGCAACGCGATCAAGGCGGTCGGTCTTGCCGCGGCCGGCGCCTTCGGCTCGGAAACGATCCTCGAAGGTGAGGCCGGCCTGTTCGCCGCCTATCGCCGCCGGGCCGCGCCCGACAGCATCACGCTCTTCCCCGATGGCGAGAGCGAGATCATGGCTGTCTACAACAAGCCGGTCCCGGCCTGCAATTTCGCGCAGACCGCGGCCCAAGCGGCGCTTCGCGTCTCGCACGAGCTCGCCAGCACTGAGGAGGTCGACCGCGTCATCATTCGCGCACCCGATGCCGCCGTTCGCTATCCCGGCTGCGACTCCATGGGGCCCTATCGCAACGCGCTTCAGGCCAAGATGAGCATTCCCTTCAGCGTCGCTGCCACGCTGGCGCGGGGCGAGATCGAGGAAGAGAACTATTCCGAGCTCGATGATGCCGACATCATCCGCCTGGTCGCGGTTACCGATCTCGGGGCAGATCCAGGCTTCACCGCCGCCTTCCCCGGCAAGCAGGGCGCGGAGGTGACCGTGCATCTGCGCAGCGGCCGGACGATCCGGCACGCTTTGCCCGACGTCATCGCCGCAACGCCTTCAGATATTCGTGCGCGCTTCCGCGCCGCCGCCATTCGCGCCCTCGGCGACGATCGCGCGCACCGGCTCGAGCAACTCATCGACGGCTGCGAGCAGCTCGGCAATGCCGGCGACATCGCAGCGCAGTGTCGTCTGGATGCGCCGGAACGAGTTTTACGATCGGCATCATAAGAAATGCCAAACAATACGGGGGAAACATGGTCGACCGGGAGACCAGCCTAGCAGTGCCGACGGCGCACAATCGCCAGCAAGCCGGCGCTCGCGCCGCGCGGAGGCGGGGCTGATGGAAGGCTTCTTTCAAGCGCTCGCTGCGGGCCTGTTGATCGGCGCCGTCTACGGCCTGATGTGTGTCGGGCTCGGCCTGATCTTCGGCGTCATGCGCGTCATCAACTTCGCCCATGGCGATTTCATGATGCTCGGCATGTATGCCGCCTTCTATCTCTTCACCGCCGCCGGCATCCAGGCGCTGTTCGGCAACACGGTGGGGCCGTTCGTGGCCATCCTGCTGGCCGGCCCCGTGCTCGCCGTGTTCGGCTATTTCGTCCATCTGGCCCTGATCTCGCGCGTCTCGGGTACACGCACCGCCTCGCTGGAAGGCGAAGGCCATTACGCCCAGCTCATCCTGACGCTCGGCATCGCGCTGATCCTGCAGAATGGCGGCCTGATCGTGTTCGGATCGGTGCTGGCCTCGATCCGTACGCCGCTGTCGAGCTCGGCCTGGGAGCTCGTTCCCTTCTTCGACATCAGCATCTTCCTCAACAAGGCGCGCAGCATCGACGCGATCGTTTCGCTCGCGATCATGATTCTGCTCTCGCTGCTGATCACGCGGACCCGGATCGGCAAGTCGCTGCGCGCCGCCGCCGACAATCCGACCGCCGCGACCTATATGGGCATCGACGTCGACCGCGCGCACCGCACGGCCTTCGCGCTCGGCTGCGGCATCACCGCGATTGCCGGCGGCCTGCTCGCGACCAACTATCCGTTCCACCCCTTCGTCGGCCTCGAATACGTGATCGTCATGTATGCCGGCGTCGTGCTCGGCGGCATGGGCAGCATCATCGGCGCCTTCTGGGGTGGCATGACGATCGGGCTCGTGCAGCAGATGTCCACGCTGATCCTGCCGACGCAATTGCAGAACGCCGCGATCTTCGCCGTCTTCCTCCTCATCATCTTCTTCCGTCCGCAAGGTTTCTTCGGACGCATGGTCGAGAGGACGTGACCATGCTCCGGATGCGTTCACTGCTGCCTCCCCTGCTCTTCACGCTCGCTTACGCCGGGATATCACTCGGCGTCACCAACTCGTACTACCAGCTCATCCTGACGCTGGTGCCGGTGTGGGCGGTGTTCGGCCTGTCCTGGAATCTGCTCAGCGGCTACACCGGGCTGATCTCGTTCGGCCACGCCGCCTTCTTCGGAATCGGCGCCTATGCGACCGCGCTCGGGCAGATTTATTTCGATATCTCCCCCTGGCTGCTGATCCCGGTGGCCGCCATGCTCGGCGGCATTGCCGGGCTATTGATCGGATTTCCGACCTTCCGCCTCCAGGGCCACTACTTCGCGCTCGCGATGCTCGCCTACCCGCTCGCCATTCTCTACGTGTTCGAGTGGCTCGGCTTCCAGGAGGTCACGCTTCCGATCAAACGTGACGCGCCGATCGCCTATATGCAGTTCTCCGATCCCCACATCTACACGCTGCTGGGGCTGGCCATCATGCTTGCCACCATCGTGCTGACGCAGGTGATCGAGCGATCCCGTTTCGGCATGGCGCTGCTCGCGATCAAGCAGAACGAGGCTGCGGCAGAAGCGGCCGGAATCAACACGCTGGCCTGGAAGCTACGCGCGATCACGCTGAGCGGCGCGATCGCCGCAGCCATCGGCGGGTTCTATGTGCAGGTACTGCTGGTCGTAACCCCGCAATCGGTGTTCGGCATGCTGGTGTCGGCGCAGGCGCTCACGGTCGCGATGTTCGGCGGCGTCGGCACGGTCTGGGGGCCGGTCATTGGCTCCGTGATCCTGATCCCACTCGCCGAGATCCTGCACGCAGAGGCCGGTGCACGCATCCCCGGCATTCAGGGCGTCATCTTCGGCCTTGCTATCGTCTGCGTCATCCTGCTCGCGCCGGAAGGCCTGTTCTGGAAACTGCGCGATCTCCTGCGCAAGCGAAATGCATCCAAGGCCACGGCGAGCGACACTCCGGAAACGGCCGTCGCCGACGTCACGGCGCTGAAGCCTGCCGCGCGGCAGCGTGCGGCCACCGGCGAGGTGATGCTCGAGGTTCGCAATCTCTCGCGCTCCTTCGGCGGACTCAAAGCCGTTCAGGACGTCAGTTTCAAGCTGCACAAGAACGAGATCCTCGGCATCATCGGCCCGAACGGCGCCGGCAAGACCACGCTGTTCAACCTCCTCAACGGTTTTCTGAAGCCGAGTGACGGCGAGGTGCTGATCGACGACCGCAACATGTCCGGCCAACGGCCGCACGTGATCTGCGAGGCCGGCATCGGCCGCACCTTCCAGGTGATGCGGCCGTTCCTGCGCATGTCGATCCTCGACAATGTCGTGGTGGGGGCCTATGTGCGCGCCCGCTCCGATGCGGAGGCACGCAAGCTTGCCGCCGACGCGGTCGCCCGCGTCGGGCTCTCCGCCGTGGCTAACCGTGTCGCCGGCGAACTCTCGACCAAGGAGCTGCGGCTGATGGAGCTCGCCCGCGCGATCGCCGGCCAGCCCCGCATCCTGCTGCTCGACGAGACGCTCGCGGGCCTTGGCCACAGCGAGGCGGACGAGGTCGTCGCCGTGATCCAGCAGCTCGCACGCGACGGCATGACCATCGCCATCATCGAGCACACCATGCAGGCGATGGTCCGCCTGGTCGACAGATTCCTCGTGCTCGACCACGGCGCCGTCATCACCGAGGGCCTGCCGGAAGTGGTGACGCGCGACAACCGCGTGATCGAGGCCTATCTCGGCAAGAAGTGGGTGGGCCATGCTGCGAATTGAGGGATTGAGCGCGGGCTATTCGGCCAAGCCCGTCTTGAACGACGTGTCGATCAATGTCGGCGCGGGCCAGTTCGTTGCGATCGTCGGGCCTAACGGTGCCGGCAAGACGACGCTATTCAAGACGATCTCCGGCATCGTGAAGCCGAGCGGCGGAGGAATTACGTTTGACGGCGTCGACCTTCTTGCCGTGCCGCCGCCGCAGCGCGCCCATCTCGGCATCGCCCATGTCCCCGAGGGCCGCCAGGTGTTCCCATCGCTGACGGTGATGGAGAACCTCGAAATGGGCGCGATGACCGAAAGCGGCCGGCGCGACTGGCAAACCAACATCGAGCGCATCTTCGAATGGCTGCCGGTGCTGAAGGAACGCCGCAACCAATTCGCCGGCACGATGTCCGGCGGCCAGCAGCAGATGCTCGCGATCGGCCGCGGCCTCGCC
This sequence comes from Bradyrhizobium sp. P3_C3, assembly GCF_056402655.1. Lineage (NCBI taxonomy): Bacteria > Pseudomonadati > Pseudomonadota > Alphaproteobacteria > Hyphomicrobiales > Nitrobacteraceae > Bradyrhizobium > Bradyrhizobium sp. P3_C3. The sequence goes on from NZ_JBFUGY010000006.1 coordinate 66,630, forward strand.
TCCTCGCCGAAGCTGCTGATGCTGGACGAGCCCTCGATGGGGCTCGCGCCGTCGACCGCGGACTTCATCTTCGAGCGGCTGATCGATATCCGGCGTCAGTCCGGGCTGACCATGCTGCTGGTCGAGCAGCGCGTGGCGGAAGCACTGGAGTCCGCCGACCACGGCTACGTCCTCGAAGCCGGACACGTCGTGCTCGAAGGCAACAACGACACGCTGCGCGCCGATGATCGCGTGCGCAAAGCCTATCTCGGCATGTGACGAACAAAAAACAAAGAGCAGGGAGACAACAAATGAACAAGACATCGAAGGGCAGGATATCAAAAGGACTGACGCGCCGGACCGTGCTGTCGGGCGCCGCAGCCGTCGGCCTCGCCGGCGTGGCACGTGCGCAGGCGCCGGCCGAGGTCAAGGTCGGACTGATCGTGCCGCTGTCGGGCATCTACACCCGCCCCGGCCAGGTGATGAAAATGGGCGCCGAGATGGGCATCGAGCACATCAACGCGCAGGGCGGCATCAAGGCACTCGGCGGCGCCAAGCTGAAGCTGGTAATGATCGACTGCGGCGACACCACCGAGAAGGCCAAGAACGCGGCTCAGCGCATGGTCGCGCAGGAACCCGATCTCGTCGCCGCCACCGGCTCATATCTCTCCTCCTTCACCCTCGCCGTCACCGAGGTGACCGAGCGCGCCGAACTACCGGTGCTGACACTGTCCTATTCGGACCTGCTGACCGACCGCGGCTTCAAGTACATCTTCCAGACCGCCGCGACTGCGAGTCGCCAGTCCGAGCTCGGCCTGCCGACGCTGATGAAACTCGCCGAGAATGCATCGGGCAAGAAGCCGAAGACCGTGGCGATGTTGATGGACAACACCGCGACATCAGTCGCCACCGCCAAGGCGCTGAAGGAGAAACTGCTCGCACAGGAAGGCCTCCAGCTCGTCGTCGAGGAAGTCTGGACCCCGCCGCTGTCGGATGCCACGCCCCTGATCCAGAAGGTCCGCTCGACCAAGCCAGACCTGCTACTGTTCATGCCGAATGCGGTGTCGGACGCCAAGCTCGGGCTGGAGAAGATCAGCGAGTTCGGCCTCGGCCAGGGCAAGATCCCGACGGTGTCCTTCAGCATCACCATCGCCGAGCCGGACATGCTTCAGAGCGTGAGCCCGGAGACCGTGCAGGGCATCATGACCATCGTCGCCAACTGGGGCTCGAAGGGTCACGAGGCCCTGATCGCCGAGCTCAAGGCCAAATACAAGGAGCCCTGGATGACGCAGAACGTCATCTCGACCTATGGCGACATGTGGCTGATGAAGGAAGCGCTGGAGAAGGCCGGCAAGGCCGACCGCAATTCGGTCGCACAGGCCTTCCGCACCTTGGATGCCGGCCCGTCGAAATACTATCCGGGCGGCCAGCTCAAATTCGACGAGAAGGGCCGCCGCGTCGGCGCCGGCGTCGTCATCGTGCAATGGCAATCGGGCGTGCCTGTCACCGTCTATCCGCCCGAACTCGCGCAGGCGCAGCCGTTCTGGCCAAAGAAATCATAAAGCGTCGCGAGATTTTTCAGGGAGGAGAATTGTCATGACTGCAAAGAGCAAAATCACGATCTCGCGGCGAACATTGCTTGCCGGTGCCTCCGGCACGCTGATCGCATCCCGCGCCGCATGGGCGCAGCAGCCGGCGGAAGTGAAAGTCGGCCTGCTGGTGCCGATCTCTGGGCTTTACGCTCGCCCGGGAACGGTGATGCGTGAGGGCGCCGAGATGGCGGTCGACCACATCAACGCGCAAGGCGGAATCAAGGCCCTCGGCGGCGCCAAGCTGAAGCTGGTCGTGCTCGATTCCGGCGACACCACGGAAAAGGCCAAGAACGCCGCCCAGCGCATGGTCGCGCAGGAGACCGATCTGGTTGCTGCCAGCGGCGCATACCTGTCCTCGTTCACGCTCGCGGTGACCGAAGTCACCGAGCGCGCCAGCCTGCCCGTCCTCACCCTCTCCTATTCCGACCTGATCACCGACCGCGGCTTCAAATACGTGTTCCAGACCGCGGCTACCGCAGGTTCGCAGGCACGGCAGGCGTTGCCCCAGATCATCAAGCTGGCGGAGACGGCCTCCGGCAAGCGGCCGAAGACGGTCGCGATCCTGACCGACAACACGGGGGCCTCGATCGCCTCCGCAAAGGCGATGCGCGAGGGCCTGCTGGCGGAGAACCAGTTGCAGCTGATCGTCGACGAGACGTTCACGCCGCCGCTGGCTGATGCGACGTCGCTGGTGCAGAAGATCCGCTCGGCGAAACCCGATCTGCTGTTCTTCCTGCCGACGGTGATCTCGGACGCAAAACTGCTGCTCGAGAAAATGAACGAGTTCGGCCTCGGCCAGGGCAAGATTCCGACCATCTCGTTCGGCATCGCGATCGCCGAGCCCGACATGCTGCAAACCGTCAGCCCCGAACTGTTGCAGGGCGTGCTGACCTGCGTCGCAAGCTGGGGCGCCAAGGGCCACGAGGCGCTGATCGCCGAGTTGAAGACCCGCTACAAGGAGCCGTGGATGACGCAGAACGCGATCTCCACCTATGGCGACATGTGGGTGATCAAGGACGCGCTCGAGAAGGCCGGCAAGGCCGACCGCGTTGCCGTCGGCGAGGCGCTGCGCACCATGGATGCCGGCCCCTCGAAATACTATCCGCTGGGGGAGATCAAGTTCGACGAGAAGGGCCGCCGCGTCGGCGCCGGCATGACCATCGTGCAGTGGCAGTCCGGCGTGCCGGTGACGGTGTTCCCGCCCCAGCTCGCGCTGGCGCAGCCGTTCTGGCCCAAAAACTGAACTGAGAACTGACAACGCCCGAAAGAGAAACGGAGAACAACATGGACAAGGCGACCTACGACCGCGGGCTCGAAATCCGCAAGAGCGTGCTCGGCAACGAGTTCGTCGACAAGGCGATCGCATCCGCGGACGAGTTCAACCGTCCGATGCAGGACCTCACCACGGAGTATTGCTGGGGTTACGTCTGGGGCCGCGACGGCCTCACGCGCAAGACGCGCAGCTTCCTCAATCTGGCGATGCTCTGCGCGCTCAACCGCCCACACGAGCTGAAAACCCATGTCCGCGGTGCGCTCGCCAACGGCGCCACCAAGGAGGAGATCCGCGAGGTCTTCATGCAGGTCGCGATCTATTGCGGCGTGCCGGCCGGCGTGGATGCGTTCCGGAACGCGAAGGAAGTCTTCGCCGAGCTCGACAAGAAATAACGGAGCGCGACGACGATGAAGGGCAAATGGGCACTCGTGACCGGTGCGACCGCGGGCCTTGGCCTCGCTGTCGCGGAAGGCCTTGCCGGCGCGGGCGCCAATATCGTCCTTCATGATCTCGTCGCGCCGAAACAGGCCGCGGGTGATCTCCGCACCCGCTTCGGTGTCGAAGTCATCGCGGCCGGCGTCGATCTGTCCCGGCGCGAGGCGATCGAGGCCATGATGGCCGATCTGCTCGACCGCTGCGGCGCCATCGATATCCTCGTCAACAACGCCGTGGTCCGGCACTTCTCCGCGGTCGAGCAGTTTCCGCCCGAGAAATGGGAGCAGGCGCTGGCGGTCAACCTGTCGGCGCCGTTCCATTTGATCCGCCTGGCGCTGCCGGCGATGAAGCAGCGTGGCTGGGGGCGGATCATCAACATGGGCTCGATCTATTCGAGCCGCGCGGTCGAGGACCGCATCGACTACGTCACCACCAAGACTGCGATCTTGGGCATTACCCGCGCGGTGGCGATCGAGACGGCGCGGAGCGGCATCACCTGCAACACGCTCTGCCCGGGCACGCTGCCGACGCCCGCGATCCTGAACAAGATCGCAACGATCGCGTCGAACAGCGGCCGTCCGGTCGACGACGTCACCAAGGAATATCTCGGCGCGCGCCAGCCGACGCAGCGTTTCATCGAAATGAATGCGGTCGCCGCCCTAGTCGTCTTTCTCTGTGGGCCCGCAGCAAACGATATCACCGGCGCCAGCCTGCCGATCGACGGCGGCTGGTCGGTTGCATGAAAGCATTGGGAGTGTTGCAATGACTGAACAATCGGGCCAGAGCGTCGTGCTGACGGGTGCCGCCGGCGGCATGGGACGCGCCATCACCAAGGCCTTGCTGGATAGCGGCCGCCGCGTCGTGCTGGTCGATCGCGACGCCAAGGCGCTTCAGGAACTCGCGTCCACGGCGGGCGACGCGGTGTTTCCGATCCAGCTCGACATTAGCGATGGGCATGCCGTGGATCGCCTGCCGGACGCCATTCCCGCGCAGTTTAAGCCGGTCGACGTCCTCATCAACAACGCCGGGCACGATATCGGCGGGCGGACGCGGTTCGATGCCGGCTCCGCCGACGACTGGTCCAACATCATCCAGACCAATCTGATCGGCCTGATGCGCGTCACCCGCGCGATCCTGCCCGACATGGTCAGGCGCAACGCCGGCCATGTCGTCAACATCAGCTCCATCAACGCGGTCCGGATCGTCCCTGACATGGCCGCCTACAGCACCAGCAAGGCGGGCGTGCACATGTTCACCGAGACGCTGCGGGGCGAGCTGGCGGAAACCGCGATCCGGGTCACCGAACTCCAGCCAGGCCTGACCCGGACCAACATCATCCTGACCCGCTACCGCGGCGACAGGCAGAAGGAAAAGGACTATTTCGACCAGTTCAGGATGGCGCTCGAGCCTGCCGATATTGCCCGTTCGATCGTCTTCGCCCTGGACCAGCCCGCGCATGTTCAAATTGCCGAAATGATGATTCTGCCTGTAAACCGGTACTGACTTTTCCCAACCAGGGTCCGGACATGGAAAGACGTAGCGAATTGCAGTCGACACTCCGCATCGAGGACGTCCCGACCGTCCGGGCGATGGTCGCGCAAAAGCTGCGCGAAGCGATCATGTCCGGAACACTCAAACCGGGCCAGCGCCTGGTCGAGCGCGAGCTCTGCGAGATGATGGGCGTCAGCCGGCCCTCGATCCGTGAAGCGCTGCGGGCCCTCGAAGCCGACGGTCTCGTCAACATCGTCCCGCACCGCGGCCCCGTGGTCTCCACGATCAGCCTCGAAGAAGCCCGGCAGCTGTACGCGGCGCGCGCGGTGCTCGAAGGTTTCGCCGGCCGCGAATGCGCCAGACTCCACGATCCGGAAGTGGCTCGACGGATCGGGGAAGCCCTGGCACGGCTGAAGGCGGCCGCAGCCAAGCAGGATCTCGTCGGGAGCCTCGAAGCCAAGACCGACTTCTACGCCGCGCTGATCGGCGGCTGCCGCAACGCCTTCATCGAGCGCATGCTCAAGCCGCTGCACGACCGGATCCAACTGTTGCGGATCACGTCGATGTCGCAGCCGAAACGGATCAACAAGAGCCTGCGTGAGGTCACCGCGATCTGGCGCGCGATCCAGAACGGCGATCCAGATCTCGCCGAGCGCTGCTGCGTCGATCACATCAATGCGGCTGCGGTGGCCGCGCTCGACATGATTGAACGAAACGCCGCCAAGGAGGCGGCGCCTTCCGACGACTAGAAAAACAAGAATTCAGGGAGTGTTCGATGTTGTCTCTAGTACGATCGCTGATCCTGTGTCTCCTGCTCTTGCCCTGCGGCGCCGCAATCGCAGACGACTACCCCACCCGCCCGGTCACGATGATCGTGCCGTTCTCCGCCGGCGGCCCCGGCGACGTCATCGCGCGAATTCTCGGCAACGCCATGAGCGCGACGCTGAAGCAGTCCATCGTCATCGAGAATGTCGTCGGTGCCGGCGGCACACTCGGCACCAACCGCGTCGCCAAGGCCGCGCCTGATGGCTACACGCTGCTCCTGATGCATGTCGGCCAGGCCACTGCGCCCGCGCTCTACGCAAAACTGCCGTTCGATCCCGTCGGCGACTTCGCCATGATCGGGCTCGTCACGGACGTACCAATGATCCTGGTGGCCCGGCCGAATTTCCCGGCCAAGGATCTCGGCGAGATGATCGCGCGCATCCGCAGCGAGGGCGACAAGATGACTTTCGGCAATGTCGGTCTCGGCTCAGCCTCGCAGCTCTGCGGCCTGATGTTCATGAGTACCACCGACACGAAACTCTCGCAAATCTACTACAAGGGCGGCGGGCCCGCGCTGAACGACGTCATCGCCGGCCATATCGACGTCTATTGCGATCCCGCGACGGGGCCGACGCCTTACATCCAGTCGAACACGATCAAGGGCTACGCGATCACGAGCAAGACGCGCGTCGCGACACTGCCTGGCGTGCCGACCTCGGCCGAGGCCGGCGTTCCCGAATTCGATGTGACGACCTGGTACGGCCTCTACGCGCCGCGCGGCACGCCGAAGCCCGTGATCGACCAGCTCGTCGGTGCACTCCAGACGGCACTCAAGGACCCTGCGTTGATCAGCCGCTTCGCCGAGCTCAGCATGGCTCCGGTTGAGGCCGAGCGCGCGACGCCGGCTGCGCTCGAGGCCTTCCTGAAGGCGGAGATCGCCAAATGGGGGCGGATCATCAAGGCAGCCGGAATCGAGCCGCAGTAGGTCCCGCCTGCTTCACTCGTCCAGAAGCTCCAGGAATTCCTCTATCCGGCCGAACGGGTCCGCGTGCCCGCGGGCGGCGCAGACGACGCGATCGCCGTCGCGATGGAGCGATCGTGCTCTGGATTTCCGCAGCCGCCCCGGGAGGAAAGTCGCGGCGACGGCCTCGGGCCCGACATCGAGCCTGACGATGCCACGCCGCTTGCAATCGATCCGGAGCCTGGCGGCCGCAAAAAAATCGCGCGCCTCCGGCGGCAACCTGCCGAAACGGCGCGAGGTCTCCTCCTCCAGGTCTTCCAGATCGTCGTCGCTCCGGCATCTGGCGGCGCGACCATAGATCTCGAGCCGCATTGCTTCCGATTGCACATAACCTTCAGGCAACATGTCGCCAACAGGCAGATTGAGATCCGGCACCCACAGAAAGGCGCCCGAGTCGTTCACTCTTTCCGAGGCGAGCTTCAGGAGATGACTGTAGAGCACCGGCCCGAACACCTGCACGTGCCCGGACTGCTGTTCGGAAAACAGATCGCCGGCGCCCCTGAGGTCCAGGTCGCGCTCGCTGATGGCGAAGCCGGCGCCGGGCTTGCTGAACTCCTCGAGGACGGCCAAACGCTTCTCGGACTGCTCCGAGGTCGACTCCGTCAGCAGATAGGCGAAGGCGCGCGTTCCGCCGCGTCCCACCCGCCCCCTGAGCTGATGGAGCTGTGCGAGGCCGAACTTTTCGGGCCAACACACCACGATGGTATTCGCGCGCGGGATATCGAGACCGCTTTCCACGATGTTGGTCGCCAGGAGGACGTCCGCTTCGCCATCGACGAAACTCATCATGCGGTCGTCGAGGTCGTCGACGGGCATCTTGCCATGAAGGCAGACGATGCGGAGGTCGGGCGCCAATGACTGCACGCGCGCCAGCATCGGCTCCAAATCCTGGATGCGCGGGCAGATCAGAAAACTCTGTCCATGCCGCCGCCGCTCGCGAAGCAATGCTCCGGCAATGGCCGCATCCGACAGCGGAGCGATCTTGGTCACGATCGGGAGCCGGTGAACCGGCGGCGTTGCGATCACGCTGAGATCCCGGAAGCCCGCAAGACCTGCAGCGAGCGTGCGCGGGATGGGCGTCGCGCTCATCCAGAGCGTATGGGCATTCTTTGCCAGCCCAGAAAGCTTCGCCTTCTCCGCCGCTCCGAAGTGCTGCTCTTCGTCGATGATGACGAGGCCAAGATCGGCGAACTTCACATCCTTTGCAGAGAGCGACTGCGTGCCGACAACGACTTTCAGCCTGCCGCTTCGCAAGCCCTCCTTGATCCCTCGCGTCTCCGGGCCGGAGGTCGCTCGCGACAGGCTTCCGACGTCGATACCGAGAGGACCGAAGCGCTTGCGGAAGGTTTCGACATGCTGCCGCGCCAGGACCGTGGTCGGCACCGCGATCGCCACCTGTTTCCCGGACAGCGCCACGGCGGCTGCCGCGCGCAACGCGACCTCGGTCTTTCCAAACCCGACGTCGCCGCACACCACCCTGTCCATGGGATGACCTGCCGCGAGATCATCGAGCACGTCCTGAATGGCCTTCGCCTGATCGACGGTCGGGAAATACGGAAAACGCGCAACGAACCTTTCATAGAGCGGCCCGGGCGCGACCAGTTTCGGCGCGCGGCGGCGGTGGCGCTGGCTGATGTGCTTTGCGAGCGCCTTGGCGGCGACCTGAATCTCCGCCTCGGCCTCGGTCCGCCGCGCCCACCATGTGCTTCCGTCCGCCTTGTCCCGCGCCAGCTTGCCGGGCTCGGCTGCATACGGCCAGATCAAGGCAAGATCGGCCGGCGGCACGAGAACGGCGTTGTCTCCCGCGAACGCAAGCCTGACCATCTCGCGCCGCGATCCCGTCCCCATGGCGAGGGTTTGCAAGCCGTCGAGCAGAGCGAGTCCGCGCTGCAAATGGACCACCGCCGCGCCGCGTTCCGGAACGTCAGGATGGTCGAATGCGGCCGTCCACGCTCTCGCCATGGGCTGCGGATGATGGGCTCTGCTGCCGAGCACGTCGGACGCGGTGACGATGACGAGAGGCTTGCGGCCGGCCCCGACGAAGCCGGCATCGAAATCGGCCAGGAACGCCGTTTCGCGATTCCGTCCCTCTGTCGCCTCGCTCCAATCGGCGCAGCGCTCCGCCTTGATGCCGCTCATCCGCTCCATCGCGCGAAGGTCATCCTCGACGGCCGCGACGAACAGCACCCGCGACCCGGCGCGTTGCATGTCGTCAATAAATGCGCGGAGGATCTTTCTTGGCGAAGAGGCCTTCGAGAAATCGGGCGTCGGCGTGAAGGCCGATTTTTGCGGAAGCACGCTGATGCGCTTCTTCAGCCGCTTCCAGTCCGCCCGTCCGAGATACTCGCGCTCCGCATCCCTGCGGCCAGCGGCCTCCTCGATCGTGCCCAGCCAGATATCGGCATGGGCCAGCACGCCGGCATCCACGATCCACCGCGCGCGAGCGCAATAATCCGGCAGCGTCGCCCGCTGTCCGCGCTTGCCTCCTAGCGCAATCTGTTCGGACATCGGATCGATCAGCAATTCCCTGGTCTCGTAGACGACCTCATGCTCGACCGGATCGACGGCAACGATCTTGCGGATAACACCGTCGGAATGTTCGATCCTGAAAGGACCAAGTCCGCCCGCGGGAAACACCTCGAACGTCTTGCCGTGGAACAGGACGCCGCCCGGATATTCCGCCTCTTCGTCGAGGTCGTAGCCGAGAGCTTCCAGACGGCGCTCCAGCTCGGCTTCCGAATAGGCTGCGCCCACTTTCAGGCTGAGGCTGGTCTTTGACCAGCTCGCCGGCAGTGGCAGCCGCTCCATGATGGCTTCTGCGGTCGATACGAGGAAGACCGGCTTCCTTGCCTTGGCAAGGCGCCGCAACACCGAGCTCCGCCTGCCCGCGATCTCGCGCGACGGCTCCAGACCATCGAATGGCAGATTGTTCAGTCGCGGGAACACCAGCACGTCGACCGAAGGGTCGAGCGCGTGGATCACGCCGCCCAGCCGCTCCGCCCTGTTCTCATTGTCGCAGAGGAAGACGAGGCCGTCGCGGCCGGACTTCTCCCATTGCTCGCGCAGATGCAGCGCCAGCATGCCGAGAGGCGATGAGGACGAGACCGTGGAACGCGACGAACTCTTGCCTTTCGAGCCCTGGCTCTTCGAGCCCTGGCTCTTTGAGCTCCGGCTTTTCGAGCTCTTGCTTTTGGAGCTCTTGGCCTTTGTCTTTTTCGCGCCGGTCGCAGCCCGGGCTTTCCTGGTAGGCGCCAATTTGTATCCAATTTTGTTTCGCAAATAGAGGCGTGCGCCGACGAGCCCTCCCCTGAGCTCGGTCGATAACGCACATCGGGCCTAAGCGCCCAACGACGTCATTACAATTTTGCGATTGCGTTGAAAAGCAGAGACGCAAGCCCACACGACCGGCCTGCACGTCAAAATAAGGCCTATTGCAGGACCTTCGGCAGCACCACGACCACGTCGACGCTCTGCCCGAGGACTTGAGTCGCAACCACCGCGAGGTGATGCGAGAACTCGTCCTCGATCTCGCTCGCGCAGTCTTCGTCCCTGGCAATGGCGAACAGCAGATTGCCGTCGATCTCGTCGAATCGGATGCCGGCGAAGATGCGATCGAACGTCTCGGCGCCCGCGATGCCCGCGATTCGCGCCTGGATGGCCTGGTCTTCGATGAGGGACAGTTTCATCATAATCGGGAACATGGGGGCGCACCTCCCAAATGCAAGAGCGGAAGCCTGCTGGCGCAGCCCGCCGGGCGAACTATATTAGTCGTGTCGTCCCGCCTGACCACCATCCGCCCTTGAGGAAACTCTTGATTCTCTTCCTGCTGCTGGTCTCCGTGCCGATAGGACTGTCGGCCGGACGCTATTATCTGTTCGGCGATGGCCGGGGCAATTGGCAGACGGCGGATCGCTCGAGCGCCGGCCTGTTGCCGCCGGCATCGGCCAATCCGGACGCGCTGATCCGGGTCTTTGCCGCGCGCACGGTGCGGTGGCGCAGCATTTTCGCCGTCCACAGCTGGATCGTCGTCAAGGAGAAAGGTGCCAGCACCTACAGCCGATACGACTACACGGCGTGGGGCGACCCGATCCGGAGCAACGGATTTGCACCCGACGGCCGCTGGTTCGGCGCCATGCCCGAAACCGTCGTGGCGGTCGACGGCGCACGGGCCGAAGCGCTGATCCCCAAGATCCGCCACGTCGTCGAGACCTACAAGTTCCGCGCCTACGGCGATTACAGCGCCTGGCCCGGACCGAATTCCAACACCTTCGTGCAGGCGGCGCTGGACGCCGTTCCCGAGCTTCGTGCTGTCCTTCCACCCACCGCGGTCGGCAAGGACTATCCGTACAGCGGACGCTGGGCCGGCATCACCCCCACCGGCGCCTACGCCTCGCTGTCGGGTTACCTCGGCATGACGGTCGGCTGGGTCGAAGGGTTCGAGATCAATTTCTTCGGCGCGGTGCTGGGCATCGACATCCGGCGGCCGGCGCTCAAGCTCCCCGGCATCGGCCGCCTGGGCGTCGCCGCCGGCCTGTAGAGCGCCTGCCGGCGCCTCGCCAAACAAAAAAACTGAAAAACAACCCCATGCACAGTAGAACCGCCCTTGGCCGGTTGGTCGCGGTGGCGCGGCCTAAGTCGAGATGAAGTTTGGGTGAATTGCCTTGCGCGCGCAGAACGAGAGGCATCTCTCCTGCAACGCACGTTGAGCCGCTCGACGAGCCCGATGTCTTCAGACTCCGGTCATTTGACTCGTCGGGCAAAACACCGGCAAAATTGCATCGTGCCCAATCAGGCCATGGATGCGCTCGACCAGGCCGACCATGGGTCCAGCAAGCCGCCTCCTTGGATCCTAGCCCCCAAGCGCCGGAATATTTTCGCGAAAGATGATCTCGCTGCGCGGCGCCTCGATGCCGTGCATGGCGCTGCGGCCGGCGCGCAGATTGTCGAAGATGCCGACACAGCTCATCATCGTGTTGAGCTGATTTTGAGTGATGACGGCATCCATCGTCCCATCGAGCAGAAAGCCGCGCGTATCCGAGGTCAGACCATGACCAATGAAGACCACGTCGCGCGCCCGGTTCATTTCGTTCAGGGCGCGAGCGACGCCATCGGCGGCGCCGCCGATGTTGTAGATTCCGGCAAGATCCGGATGCTGGCCCAGCAGCATGCGCGTCTGGCGATAGTTGCGGTCGGCGTCATCATGGCCTTCGCGCAGGCCCACGACCTTGATGGCCGGGAATAGTTCTTCGAAGACGTGCAGAAAGCCCATTTCGCGTTCTTCGTGCGCGCGGTAGCTGCGGCTGCCCGCGATCATCGCGACCTTGGCCGGACGCTCGCCCAGAAAGCGCGCGATCAGATAGCCGGCGGTGCGTCCGATCGAGCGATTGTCCAGTCCGATATAGGCCGCGCGGCGTGCGTTCAGGATATCCGAGATCAGCGTCACCGTCGGCACCCCGTGCTCAGCTAATCGGTCGACGGCTTCCCTCACGACGGGATGCTCGAGCGCCATGAAAGCGATGCCGTCGGCCTTGTCGCGGGCCCGCCAGAGCTGACGTGCCAGCAGGTCGGGATTGAAGCCCTTGATGGTGTCGACCTGACAATGGACGTTGAAGGGCGCGAGCCGGCCGTCGGAATGCGCGATCAGCTGCCCGAGCGTAGACAGGAAGCGGTTGGTGCCGGCCGGCAGCAGGAACAGGAGCCGCATCGGCTTCGGCCGCATCGCCGCCAGGATGTTCTCGGCCGGCATGTAGTCGAGCTCGGACGCAGCGGCGAGCACCCGCTGCTGCGTAATCGCCCGCACACCGGGCCGGCGATTCAGCACGCGGTCGACCGTCGCCGTGGAGACGCCGGCCCGGCGCGCCACGTCAACGATGCGGCTCAGCGAAGGAGCCACTGGTTTATTCATTCCGGGGCCCAATCGTCGAATACATCAAAAACCATCATCTTTATCGTTTGACATGCTAGCTCAAAGTCGCAATTTTTGCATCAACATTGTCGAAGAAACATCAAATAACATCAAATTGCTGTTGGAGGAGAAGCCCATGTCCCTGACCCGTCGGCGCGCCTTGCAAGCCCTGTCCGTCCTCCCCGCCGCGGGCTTGATGGGCGGTCTCTCGCGCCCGGCCCGGGCGGCCGAGTTCTCGCTGAAATACGGCAACAACCTGCCGCTGACGCACCCCCTCAACATCCGCGCCCAGGAAGCCGCCGACCGCGTCGCCAAGGAGAGCAATGGCCGGGTCGAGATCGTCATCTTCCCGAACAACCAGCTCGGCGGCGACACCGACATGCTCGCCCAGGTGCGCAGCGGCGCGCTGAACTTCTTCACGCCCTCCGCGCTCGTGGTCGCGACCCTGGTGCCGATCGCCGCGATCAACGCGGTCGGCTTCGCCTTTGCCGATTACGATCAGGTCTGGAAAGCGATGGACGGCGGGCTTGGCGCGCATATCCGTGCCGCCATGGCCAAGGTCGGCCTCCATACGTTCGAGAAGATGTGGGACAACGGCTTCCGCCAGATCACCAGCGGCGCCAAGCCGATCGAGAGCGCCAAGGACATGGACGGCCTCAAGATCCGCGTGCCCGTGTCTCCGCTCAGCATCTCCATGTTCAAGGCGCTCTCGTCCTCGCCGACCAGCCTGCAATTCAGCGAGGTCTATTCGTCGCTGCAGACACGCATTGTCGACGCGCAGGAAAATCCGCTGCCGATCATCCAGGTGGCGAAGCTCTACGAGGTGCAGAAGTACTGCGCGATCAGCAACCACATCTGGGACGGCTTCTGGTTCATCGCCAACGCCCGCGCCTTCAACGCCCTTCCCGCCGATCTCAGGACCATCGTCAGCAACGCCATCAACGATGCCGGCTTGAAGCAGCGCGAGGACATCAAGACGTTCAATGCGACCGTGCAGGCCGATCTCCAGCGCAATGGAATGAAATTCACCACGCCTTCACCGGACTCGTTCCGCGCAAAACTGCGCGACTCCGGCTTCTACGGCGAATGGAAGGGCCGCTTCGGCGACGAAGCCTGGGCGCTGCTCGAAGGCGCCGTCGGCAAGCTGGCCTGAGCGCGATGACGATCGCAGAGCATCAGATGACGGACTATCTGGCGGCGGCCGCGCACCCTGCTTCCGATGCAGGCACGCGCAAGCTTGCGAGCGCCTTTGGCACTGTCGACCGCTGGCTCGGTGCGGTGGTCGAGACCGCCGCGGCCGGTGTCGTGCTGGTCGAGATCGGCATCATGCTCGCCGGCGTCATCATGCGATACGTCTTCCACAGCCCGCTGATCTGGTCGGACGAGCTGGCCTCGATCCTGTTTCTCTGGCTCTCAATGCTGGGCGCGGTGATCGCGCTGCGCCGGGGCGAGCACATGCGCATGACAGGGCTCGTCAGCCATGTCGGCCCGGGCGCGCGCGCCTTTCTCGACACGATCGCGGCGGTGGCGCCGCTAGCCCTGCTGGCGCTGATCCTGCATCCCGCCTTCGATTATGCGAGCGAGGAACAGGTCATCGTCACCCCGGCGCTGGAGATCAGCAACGCCTGGCGCGCAGCCGCAATTCCCGTCGGGATGACCCTGATGGCCGTCGTCGCCGCGATCCGGCTCGCGACGCATCACCGCCCCGCGTTGATCGTCGCGGCCCTCATCATCACCGCCGTCCTGATTGCCGCATTCTGGCTTGCCGGACCGCTGCTCGCCCCGCTCGGACGCTACAACCTCATCATTTTCTTCGTCGGCGTGGTCGCAGCCAACGTGTTCGCCGGCGTACCGATCGCCTTCTCCTTTGCGCTCGCGACCTTCGGCTATCTGGCGCTGACAACCAGCGTCCCGATGATGGTGATGGTCGGCCGTCTCGATGAAGGCATGTCGCACCTGATCCTGCTCGCGGTGCCGCTGTTCATTTTCCTCGGCGCGTTGATCGAGATGACCGGCATGGCGCGGGCCATGATCCAGTTTCTGGCCAGCCTGCTCGGACATGTCAGGGGCGGACTGTCCTACGTGCTGATCGGGGCCATGTATCTGGTCTCCGGCATCTCCGGCTCGAAGATCGCCGACATGGCCGCGATCGCGCCGGTGCTGCTGCCGGAGATGCAGCGGCGCGGCGCCAAGCCCGGCGACCTCGTCGCGCTGCTGTCGGCCACCGGCGCGCAGACCGAGACCATTCCGCCGAGCATCGTGCTGATCACCATCGGCTCGGTGACCGGTGTCTCGATCGCAGCGCTGTTCACGGGCGGGCTGCTGCCGGCCCTGGTCGTGGGCACCGCGCTCTGCGTGGTGGTGTGGCGACGCTACCGGAACGAGGATCTGAGCCATGTGCGGCGTGCCTCGAAGCGCGAGATCGCAAAGCTCACAATGATCGCTCTGCCCGCCATCCTGCTGCCCTTCGTGATCCGCACTGCCGTGGTCGAAGGTGTTGCCACTGCCACGGAGGTCTCGACCATCGGCATCGCCTACGCCGTGCTGATGGGCCTTGTGGTCTACCGCCAGTTTCCCTGGCGGCGGCTGAAATCCATGCTGGTCGAGACGGCCTCGCTGACGGGCGCGATCATCTTCATCATCGGCTGCGCCACGGCGATGGCCTGGGGACTGACGCAATCGGGCTTCTCGCAACAGCTGGCGAAGGCGATGGCGGCGATCCCCGGCGGCGCCTACGGCTTCCTCGCGATCTCGATTGTGGCCTTCGTCGTGCTCGGCAGCGTGCTCGAAGGCATTCCGGCCATCGTGCTGTTCGGCCCATTGCTGTTTCCGATTGCCAAGCAGGCCGGCGTGCATGAAGTGCACTATGCGATGGTCGTGATCCTCGCGATGGGCATCGGCCTGTTCGCGCCGCCGTTCGGCGTCGGCTACTACGGCGCCTGCGCGATCAGCAAGATATCGCCGGACGAAGGCCTCAAGCACATCTGGGGCTATGTCGCGGCGCTCTTCATCGGCCTCGCCATCGTCGCAGCCGTGCCGTGGCTGTCGATCGGCTTCCTCAAATTCTGAAGATCATGGGAATCATGCAATGAGCCGTTTTTTTGGTGAGATCCGGCAAGCCGGCTACGTCGTTGACGACATCGAGAAGGCCATGGATTATTGGAGCCGCGAGCTCGGCATCGGGCCGTGGTTCTATAATCCGCGGGTTCCAATCGTGAACTACCACTATCGCGGCAAGGCCTATGAGCCGCACAATTCGGTGGCGCTGGCCAATTCCGGTCCGCTGCAGATGGAGCTGATCCAGATCCGCAACGATGCGCCGTCGATGTATGCCGACTTCCTGAAAGCCGGACATAAGGGTCTGCAGCACGTCGCCTACTGGACCGAAGACTACGACGCCGATCTCTCCCGTCTCGAAGCTGAGGGTTTCAAGCCGGTCATGAGCGGCGAAGTCGGCGCGCGCGGTCGCTTCGTCTATTTCGACACGGAGTATCATCCGGGAACGGTGATCGAACTGTCTGAAGTCTCGGGACCCAAGGGCAAGATGTTCGATCTCATCCGCGCAGCCGCCAAAKGCTGGGACGGGCGCGACCCCGTGCGGCCGTTCCCCGATCTGACCAAGCTCTAGATTGTCTGCGCTCCCGTGACGCAAAATCCCGTTCGCATCGAAGCCGACTATCTGATCGAAACGCCTGAAGATCCGCGTCTTGCCGCGGATACCATGGCGGGCGAGCAGTCGAGTGGCACGTTCGTCGCGGTGCCCGGCGAAACGCCGGAGCTGAAAGCGCGTGCGGCCGCCCGAGTCGAGAGCATCGAGTTGCTTGATGCAATCTCCGCGCCGTCGCTCCCGGTCGCCCGCCCGATCAACCCAGATGGCCCCTGGAATCGCGCGCGCGTGACGTTGTCATGGCCACTCGACAATATCGGTGCGTCACTGCCCAATCTGGTCACGGCGATCGCCGGCAATCTCTGGGAGTTGCGCCAGCTGACCGGCCTGCGCCTGCTCGACCTGCGACTGCCGCTCGCGTTTGCCGCCGCCTATCCCGGACCGAAGTTCGGCGTCGCCGGCACGCGCGAGCTGACCGGTGTCAACGGCCGCCCGCTGATCGGCACCATCATCAAGCCGAGCATCGGACTCAGCCCCACCGAGACGGCCAATCTGGTCGCCACGCTCTGCGAGGCCGGCATCGACTTCATCAAGGACGACGAGCTGCAATCGGACGGCGCCTATTGTCCGTTCGACGCGCGCGTGCGCGCTGTGATGCGCGTCGTCAACGACCACACTGATCGAACCGGCAAGAAGGTCATGATCGCCTTCAACCTGACCGGCGAGATCGACCAGATGCGCCGCCGGCATGATCTGGTGCTCAGCGAGGGCGGCACCTGCGTGATGGCGAGCATCAACTCGGTCGGGCTCACAGGCATGGTCGAGATCGGCCGCCACACGCAGCTTCCCGTTCATGCGCATCGCAACGGCTGGGGCGCGTTGAACCGTCATCCCGCGCTCGGCTGGGACTATACGGCCTGGCACAAGATCTGGCGGCTGGCCGGCGCCGACCACATGCACGTCAACGGCATCGGCAACAAGTTCAGCGAGACCGATGACAGCGTGGTCACATCCGCAAAGGCGGCGCTGACCCCGATGTTCGCGCACAAGCCGTGCATCGCGATGCCCGTGTTCTCCTCGGGCCAGACGCCGGCGCAGGCCGCGCCGACCTGGCGCGCACTCGGCTCGACAGATCTGATCTTCGCAGCAGGCGGCGGCATTCTCGCCCATCCCGACGGACCGGCCGCCGGCGTTGCCGATTTGCGCGCAGCATGGGACGCCGCGATGGCGAGCCCGCAGCCGTGAGCGGCGCATCCACCCTGCCCGACGGTCCACTCGTTGCTTTCTATGGCGACGATTACACCGGCTCGTCCGCGGCGATGGAGGCCCTCACGTTCGCGGGCCTGCCGACAATCCTGTTCCTCGAACCTCCAACGCCCGAACGTCTCGCGTCCGCCAGCCAGTTCCGCGGCATCGGCATCGCCGGCACGGCGCGCGCGAAGGATCCGGCCTGGATGGAGCACAACCTGCCGCCGGCTTTCGCGGTGCTCGCAGGTATCGGCGCGCCGATCGCACACTACAAGGTGTGCTCGACCTTCGACTCCTCGCCGCAGATCGGCTCGATCGGGCGTGCGATCGATCTCGCCGTGCCGCAGCTCGGCGGCGCCTGGCATCCGCTCCTCGTGGGATCGCCGGCGATGGGCCGCTATCAGATGTTCGGCCATCTGTTCGCGGCCGTGAATGGCGTCGGCCATCGTCTCGACCGGCACCCGACCATGTCGCGTCATCCGGTGACGCCGATGGACGAGTCCGATCTCGGCCGGCATCTTGCAAAACAGACGGCGCGATCGATCGGACTGATCGACTTCGTCACCATGGCCAATGGCGGCGCGGATCTGGCGCTGATGCGCGCAAGGGGCGCCGGCACCGAGATCATCTCGCTCGACGTGCTCGATCAGCCATCCCTGATCGAAGCCGGCCGCCTGATCTGGGAATATCGCGGCGAACGCCTCTTTGTCGCCGGCTCGCAAGGCGTCGAGCAGGCCCTGGTCGCCTATTGGCGGTCGGCGGGCCTGATTCCCGACAGCAAGCCCGATCTGCGCCTTGCCGGCGTCGAGCGCATCGCGTGCGTCTCCGGCTCCTGCTCACCCGTCACCGCCGCGCAGATCGCCCATGCCGCGGACAACGGCTTCGACGTCGAGCGGCTCGATGCGACGCGCGCCGTCGACGCGGCAGAATGGACCAGGGAGATCGGCCGCGCTGTCGCGCGTGCGCTCGCAGCACTCGCGTCGGGGCGCGATGCGCTCCTGATCACCGCAAGCGGCCCCGACGATCCCGCCATCGGTGCGCTCAACGCGGCCGTCGAGGCGAGCGGCGCAGCGGCGAGCGCAGTGAACGAGCGCATCGGCGCGGGGCTCGGCCAGGCGCTGGACGCCATTCTGGAAACCGCGCGGCTCCCGCGCGCCGTGGTCGCCGGCGGCGACACGTCCGGACATGCGCTGCAGGCGATGGGCATCTATGCGCTGACCGCGATCGCCCCTCTCGCGGAAGGCGCGCCACTCAACCGCGCATCATCGGATCGCGCGCACGCGAATATCGAGATCGCGCTCAAGGGCGGACAGGTCGGCGGGATCGATCTGTTCTGCCGGGCCAGAGACGGCGGTTAGCCGTCACCGCAAGGCGATCGTGATCCGGCCGATATCGGCCGTGAATCGCGGCCTCAACGGGCCGACGGGATCAGGGCGCGCAGGATGTCGGGCTTCCAGGCCTGACGGGCGCTGTCAAAGGCCGCGAAATCATGGTCGAACTGCCAATAGGCCCATGCCCAGCCGCGTCTGTCGGCGCTTCGCGCCACGAACGACAGGTATTTCTGGCGGCTCTCGGATGGAGCCCGTTCGTATACCCCGAACTCGCCGAGATAAACCGGGCGTTTCTCTCGCTCCGACCACCGGCTGACCTTCTCGAAATCAGCGGCCGCCTTGGCTTCATCGTCTGGACTGCCCCAATCCAGCGGCCCGATGCGCGCGAACGTCTCGGACCATGGCGCACCCTGATGCGTGAAGCGTATCGGCGCGTAGTAATGAAAGGTGACGATGAGATTCCTGTCGTCGGCGGGGAGAGCCAGATCGTCGATGGGAATCTCGTCTGTGTTGAGAACGGCAGCAATGATCCGCCGCTCGGGGTTGGTGCGGCGGATGATGCCGATACATTCATTGAGGAGCGAATTCCAGCTGGCGGACGTCATCTGCCCCCCCGGCTCGTTCAAGACCTCGAAGACGAGCCCGGGATATCTTCCGGCATAGCGCTCCGCGATCTGCCGCCAGAATGCTCTGAGCTTCTCGCCGCATTCGGATACATCACGCTGACAGACATGCGTGTCGTGTTCGTCGAGGATGGGAACGAGTTTCCTGGCGAGGATTTCCTCGATGACGGCATCAAGCCTTCTCAGCACGACCTCATCCAGCACATTCCCGCGATCCATGAACTTGAAGCCGAAGAAATTGATCCTGACGTGCGAGAATCCGGCCTTTCTGATCGCCGTCAAATTGTCCAGACGGAACGGCGCGTTCTGGCCGCCCTCCCAGATTCCGTCATAACCGAGAATGTTGATCCCGCGTCCCAACTTTGCCGCATCACGAGGCACGGCCGGCCCGGCGCCATGGGCGTCGGAGAAGAGCGATGCGACGACGAAAGCCGCTGCGGCAAGATTGAAGCTTCTCGACCAGCGAGCGCGGGGGGCCATCATCTTGCTTCCATTCCGTAAGGGTTAGAAATCGGTCTCCGGCACCGGCCTGCACGTTGCAAGGAGGAACGCCACGAGGAGCACCGACGTGAACATGGTCGAGCGAAGGAACGTCGTCTCGGTGAAATTGGTCTGAAAGCTGAGGGCGACAAATCCGATGATGAGGGCACAGTGCGCCCGGTGGATCGATCGCGCGGAAATCAAATAGAGAACCTTGTTCGAAAACAGAAGAACACTCGCGGCGAAAAGCACGTAGCCCAGAAACCCTGTTTCCATCAGAATCGCGATATAGCCGCTATGATAGTTGTCGAGCACCCAACCGTGGTTCTGCTCGAAATAATCGTAGATCGACGGGATGGTCCAGAAGCCGTTGATTCCGAAGCCGATCAGCGGCGCATCGTCGAAATGGCTTATCGCGTAGTGCCAGATGAAGGTCCGCTCGGTAAAATTGACGGTCGCATCGCCAATGTGGATGGCGTCGTATCCCGTCGCGTAAAAATAGACGATCAGGAGGCCGGCCAGAATGCACATGACGAACGGCAGGATCGCATAGAGCCTCGTGCAGCCGACCGACCACATCGACGTCACGAGCAGCGCGCAAGCCGCCAGGGCGACAGCACCGGCGCCGCGCGATTCCGACGCGAGGACGCAGGTCGACGCCAGCAGGAACGCGACGAGGAACGCCAACCACCCCTGCCCCGTCATCTTCCGGTAGCAGGAGAAAAACATCAGATACGCGCCGACAAAGCCCAGCGTCTGCTTCGATTCATAGACGCCCTGCCATTGACCATTGTGCATCCAGCTATGGTCTACCCCGATATCGGGCACGGCGAGTGCGCAAAGCGCTGACGCGGCGACCAATATGAAGAGCCCGAAGGATGTTGCCTTCACGACATCGTCGATATCGATCCGCGTGATCATACAGAACGCGCCAAACGTCGTCATTGCAAGAGCGGCGCTCTTCATGATGGCTGCGGCATTCAGGGTGGTCCACAACACCGAGACGACCGCCAGCGTGTAGAATGCAAGGAGCGCGATCAGATCGGGGTTGAATGCCAGTTGCAGACGCGGGCGCACGAATGCGCTTGCGTAGATCAGGACGCTCCACATCAGCAGAGCGACCGCCTGTTGCAGATAAGTCAGTCCCGCCGGCAGTATCGCCGTATTGAATGTCCCCATCGACGCGACGACATTGACGGTGATCGATACGCAGATGACGAGCCTGGCGATCTTCTCGACGCCGGCACTGCGCGTCTTCCAGATCGCGCTCGTGAGTGCCTCGGTGTCTCTCTCGGTCTGCAGGATGGCCATGAGGTGACTTTCCCTTAAGCTTGGTTAATTATCTACTACTGCGGGTTGATCTCCCGGGCCCCCGGCACCACGAAATCTCGACACTTCGGGGGATCGATAACGATACGGCGCCTGCTCGATGCGTTAATGCAAATCGCACCCCGCTGGTGCCTCGGCTGTCACGACCCTGCTATACAAGCGCGGGATCCGGCTCGATCGACTTCTCCGGATTATCTGGTTTCCGTGGTCACGCATGAATAAGCCGAGCAATACATTCGATATCGCCATCGAGCAGGCGTTCGACTTCCTGTCTCCGGAATACGCGGCGCTGTTCGACAGCTCTGCGGCGACCGCATTTCAGCATCCGCTCTGGCTGGACAGCCTCTACGCCAGGCTCGCATCCCATGCAGGCGCGACGCCGCTGGTCGTCGTGGTCCGCCGCCGTACGACGGGGGCGCTGGCGATGGTGCTGCCCCTGCTCCGGATCCGCCGCGGCCCGATCCGCACCATCGAATTCGCCGATCTGCGCGTATCCGACTATCTGGCGCCGGTCTGCAGCCCCGAGGTGTTTGCCAGCCTGCTGGAGGACGAAGCGGCCTGCGCGGAGATCCGGCGCCTCGTCCGCCCGTTCGACCTGCTCCGCATGACCAAGCTGCCCGACGGACGGCTTCCGATCGAGAGCTTACTCGGCGCGCCACGCCGCGTCTCGATGGAGACGAACGCCTACGCGACCGTTCTCGTCGCCCCGTTCGAGCAATGGCGTGCCAGCGCGCTGGATCGCTCCTATCAGAAGGAGCTCGCCAAGAAATATCGCCAGCTCCAGAAGAAGGGAGCATTGAGCTTCTCATGCTGCGACGACAGCGCCTCGATCTCCGAGGCGATGGACGCGATGAAGCAATATCGCGGCCCGCGCTTTCACGCCCAGGGCGACGGCGACCTGCTCCAGCGCCCCGAGTATTACAGCTTCTATTCTGACGTGGCGGCCCGCGGTCTCGGCTCGTTCGTCCGACTCTACGCCATGAAGATGGACGGCGGCGTGATCGCCGCCGTGCTCGGACTGCGCCATCGCGGCAGCTTCCTCGTCATCATGAGCGCCTTCGATATCGACGGGTACAAGAGCCAGTCCCTGGGCTCTCTGATGTTCGAGCAAGTGGCGAGGGATTGCATCGAGCGCGGCGATCAGATGCTCGACTTCACGATTGGCGACGAGCCGTACAAGAAATTGTTCGGCGGCCAGCCTTCGCCGATGTGGATGGTCACGCAGGCCGGCAGCACCGCGGGCGCCATCAGCCTGTTCGCGCTGAAGCAGGCTCCCTGGCTCAAACTGGCGGCCAAGCGGCTGTCGGATTTCAGGCTCCTGCCGGCCCGCACCCCAACGCCCACGCGCTAACTGAAGCGCAAGCGAGGGAGCTCAGGCGCGGAGCGCGCCGCGGACGCGTCCGAGCCAGCCCGGATGCATCTGATCGACACGATGCGTGAGACTGCGCCGCAGGAAGTGCAAGCGGCGCCGCACATCCCATTCGATATCGTTGCGGGATGTCAGGGCCTGACGGAAGCGCGCCATTTTCAGCGACCGCTGGTCTGCCGCGAGCTTGTCCGGATCGGAATAGAACTGCGAGATCTTCTCCGTGCCCATGCGGGCGCTTGCGAGCCAGCGCGGCGCGTACTCCGTGCAAAGGCGATCGACGTCCACCAGGAGGCGGGCGACGCCCGTGCCGGCGGCGGGACAATTGGTCTGGAACGCATCGCCGATGAGAACGATTCCGGGCTGAAGGTGTCCCTCCACCACGGTCAGATCCATCACCCAGTTCTGCACCTTGTCGGTCACGTGGAAGTCGCCGAGGTAAGGCCGCAGGCCCGGCAGCAGCCGCAGGACGGTCGCTTCCGGTTCGCGGCGCAGCTCGCGCATGATCGGATCGGTCGGGTCGCGGAACATGAACAGATTGGCCCGCATGCCTGATGGCACCGGGAACAGGCTGAGATAGTCGATGCCGTCAGCGGTGCGCTCGCCGTAACAGGTCAGCGCCTCGAAATCGAAGGGCGCGCCGTCGCGGCGGGCGGTCGTGAAGCCGAACGACACCGAATGGCGCTCGGCCAGCACACGCCGCTTGATGCCGAGCTTGTAGCCGAGCGCTCCCGCCATGCCTGTGGCGAGCACGACGAGCCGCGCGTCCAGGCGCCGTCCGGACGCAAGCTCGATATGCTGGACATCGTCGCTGGGTCTGATTGCGGTGACTTCGTCGACGATCAGATTGGACGGATCAGGCAGCTGGCCGCGCGCCATGGCAACGAGGCCGGCATAGGAAAACCCGTAAGCTTGGCCGACGCTGACATCGACGACCTTGCCTTCCCGGATATTGAGCACCCGGTCATACCGGCAGGCGACGTTCTCGAGCGCGTGGAGGAAGCCCAGCTTGCGGAACATCTCGAGCTGCTGGCCACCGAGCTTCTCGACCCGGAATTCGTCCGGATGCACCGCGCGCTTGTCGACGAGTGCAACGCGATGCCCCGCCCGCGCAAGCACGGACGCGGCGAGCGATCCCGCAAGGCCGCCACCGACGATCGCAATGTCTGCGACGATCGCCGCGGTCGCAGCTACAGCGCTCGGCTCGGTCACGGGTCTATCCGTCGTCATGGTTTAGGGCTCCACGGTTAACGGTGGTTCCATGTGCAATTCCCTCGCCTGATGTCGTATCGCAGAGCCAAACGCGATCATTTCCGGCGATTGAGGTTAACGGGTCGCCGGACTCATCCGTCCCGGCACGCGCCTTGCTCAGAACGACCTCGAAATGCTGCTGTCTCGTGAGACCAAACGTCCGAATTCGTTCCAGAGAGGCCATTCCAATGCTCGAACAGCCGCAAGCCGGCCGGCTTCGCCCCGCACCTAGCACCGGCACGACATCGCGCCGCTTTTCGGTCGAGCCGGTGCCCGCTCAATCTGGCACATCACGGACGCGGCTGTTCCGCAGTGAAGCAGCGGCGTACGACCTTCGTCGACGACAGACGGCGGGACCTGAAGACCGCGCATTAACACTCGCATTTTTCCGGCATGCTAGGCTCTCGCCGCCCTTGCAACGCCCATCTTCGGGGAACGCTCCGCATCTTCGATGATCGATTCCATTGTTCAATTTCTGCGGCGTGACGTCACGCGCGGTGTCGTCGGGACCATCCTCCTGAAGGTTGGCAGCGGCGCGCTCGCGTTTGCGTTGTTCTCGCTGGCCGCGCGAACGATGACACCCGACGGATTCGGTATCTTTGCGACCTGGCTTTCGGTTGCCCAGATCGCCGCAGTCGTAGGACTGGTCGGTCAGGAAGCATTGCTGGTGCGGTTCCTGAACGAGTATGAGGTCGGCGACAGGCCCGACCTCACCAAGGGCCTCCTGCTCTCCAGCTTCAGGATTTCCGCCGTTGCGATGCTGATCGCGATCGCCGCAGTTGCGTTGGTTGCGCACTTCAGAGGGGATTTGTGGCTGCTGATCCTCGCCGTCTCGGCCTACACCGCCGTGAGTGCCGGATTGATGCTCGGCAGCCAGATCGCGCGCTCGCTGGTCAGCATCATCATGGGCGAAGGCAACCGCGAGTTCTTCTGGCGGGTTTTCGTCGTGCTGTTTCTGCTCGCCATGCTGTTCGGGCATCGGCAGCTCGATCCCGCCGAGCTGATCGCCGCAATGACGATTGCGATGTCGGTAGGCCTCGTCGCGCAGATCATTGCGATCGTACGAGCGCTGCCGGATTTGCGCGCGACAGCAGCGAATTCCGAAGCAACGCGCTGGCGATCGAGCGCGCTGCATTTCTGGCTTGCGTCCATCCTTGAAGTCGCGAACCAGTATTTCGACGTCATTCTGGTCTACTGGATGCTGGATCCGGCGACCGCCGGCATCTACTTCGCGGCGTCACGCCTCGCCAACATCTTCGCCATGCTCTCCGCCGCGCTGTACTCGTTCGGCGCGCGCCGGCTTCCTTCGCTCTACTTCAGCAAAAATCACCAGGAATTCGAGCGGACGCTGCAGCTCATGGCGGAAGTGACCGCGCTTTGCGTGGTCGCGGGCCTTGCGATGATCTGGATCGGCGGCCCCTATCTCCTCAACCTGTTCGGGCCTCATTTCACCGAGCAGCACTCGGTGCTGATCGTGCTGGCGATCGGAACGGCCATCCAGGCCGCGGGCGGTCCGTCGGCGGCGATCCTGCAGTTGACCGGCCATGAACGCATCTACGTCCCCGTCGTCGCCGCAAATGTCGCGTTGAGACTGGTCGGATTCCTCGTCCTGATCCCCTGGCTCGGCGTGCTTGGCGCGGCGATTGCGGCCACGGTGTCGCTGGCGCTCACGACCATCGCGCTCAATATCTTGTGCCGCCGGCGAACCGGGGTCGATCCTTCGGTTCTCGTGCTGTTGCGCTTCTCGGCGTGGCGACGCGGCCGCTATGCCGTTCGCGGCGCCGACTCCGCCGAATAGGCATCAACCCTACGATCGGCCTGGTTGATCTGCGACGGCGCGCGCTCGTCCCGTTGGTTAACGCGCTCGTTGCGCACAATCCGGGAACCAGCAGAATTCCCGCGAGAACGCGGCAATCGGCGGCTCGCGCATTAACTCCGTTTGTTGCTAGTCGGTGTCTGCCCGATGCCTGCATGATAGGTACGGGGTTAAGAAGGTGAAGATTTCGTTTCTTTAGCGGTCGGGATCCGTGCTCCACTACCAGCCGAACAAGGAATTGGGCGAGACGACCGCGACAGAACTGGCGCGGCTGAACGGCAGCGAACGAAAGCTGCACGTCCTTCTCGTACAGACCCAGGCCGAGAACGCGGGCGCGCAGGAGATCTCCAGGCTTCTCGGCGCCGGCCTCTCCGCGCGCGGCCATCGCGTCTCCAACCTGTTTTTCTTCCGCAAATCGGATTCGTTCGACGAGCCGCCCGAGACGTTCTATTGCGCATCGAGCCGGCCGGGCAATCCGGTTGCGCTGCTGCGGATGCTGTGGACGCTTGGCGGTCATATCAGAGCCACGCGGCCCGACGCCGTCCTGACCTTCCAGCATTTCGGCAACGTCATCGGCGCGGGCGTGACGCGCCTCGTCAGCCGCGCCCCTGTCGTCGCCAATCAGGTTTCATCCGCGCTGTCGATGAGCTGGCCGATCCGCACGGCCGACATCGTCATGGGCAGCGTCGGCTTCTTCGACCGCATCACGCTGAACTCAAAGGACATGGAGCGCGAGTATTCGCGCTACCCGCAGGCCTACCGGTCGCGCATGGTGCATGTCCCGCACGGCTTCGAGGACAAGGCCCTCATCCTGCCGAAGGGCGCCGCACGACAGAAATTCAACCTGCCGCCGGACCGCGTCCTGCTCGGCTGCGCGGCGAGGCTGCATCCGCACAAGCGGCTCGATGCAGCGATACGCCTCTTGCCGGATGAACCGTCGTGGCACCTTGCACTCGCCGGCCAGGGCGCCGACGAAGCGCGACTGCGGCAGCTCGCGGACGATTTGAAGGTCTCGGACCGATTGCATCTGCTCGGCGAAATCGCGCCACGCCAGATCGCGGATTTTCTCGCCTGTCTCGACATATTCGTGTTTCCTACGCAGGCTGAGACCTTTGGCCTCGCCGCCGTCGAGGCCGCCAACGCCGGCGTTCCCTCGGTCGTCACGGATCTTCCCGTGCTGCGCGAGGTGCTGTCCTTCGAAGGAAAGCCCACTGCCCTCTTTGTCGATGCTTCGGATCAAGCGAAGCTGTCGGCTGCCGTCTCCAGACTTCTGACCGACCAAGCACTGAGCGACGAACTGCAAAAGAACGCCAAAGGCCTGAGGTTGCGCTATTCGGTCGATGCGATGGTTGAGGAATACGTTCAAATCCTCAACCGGGTCGTCTGAGCCGATGCGTTGGAATAGGTTGGCTCGACATGATCATCGAGTTTCGCTGCGAACGTGACCATGCGCGGCGGTGGATGCACCGCCAGACGCTGTCGATCGACGGCCGGGACGTTCCGGTTCAAATCGCGTTGACTGCAACGGCGGAGCCACGGCCCGCGGGGCTCGACGCCCTGTTCGAGCTGGAGCGCGTGATGCTGCGTAAAGGCAGGCACAGCGGCGCCGACGGGCTGAAGATCGATCCGGAACAGACGCAGGCCCGCACCGGCACGGCCGATGTGATCGTCGATTTCACGAGCGCCGCGCGCGATCCGGACTGTTCGGCCCGGCTGTATCTCCGCCCGTTGTTCAACGGAACTGCAGGTGAAAACGCGGCACTCGCGGCGATTCTCGCCGGCGACCTGCCCGTCATCGAGATCGTCAACGAGGTCGACGGTGCGGTGCTCGATCGCGGCCATCCCTCCGCAGAGATCGCGGCCGGTTTGAGCGGTGGGCTCGAAACGGTCATGGCGCGAACCCTGACCATGGTGGCGGCCATCCTGTCGGGACGGCCGCGTATCGTGCCGCAGCTGGCACGCCAGGCCCGAGCCGGCAACGGCCGGCGGCCTGCGGCCTATGTCGTGCGCGGCCTCGCCGTGTCGATCGCCAAGGAGATCTACCGCCTCTGCTGCTATGCCCCGCATTGGCATGTCGGATGGCGCTTCAATGATGGCGCGGGTGTGTGGCAGACGGGAGATCTCTCCGGGCCTGGCTGGAACGTTCTCGCCGATCCCGGAAACCATTTCTACGCCGATCCCTTCCCGATCACATGGCAGGGACGAACATTCGTCTACTTCGAAGATCTCGATCATCGGGTTGGAAAAGGCATCATTTCGGCGGTCGAGTTCGGCGACGCCGGCCCGGTCGGCGAGGTCGTGCCCGTGCTGGAGGAACCCTGGCACCTGTCCTATCCGTTCCTGATCGAGGACAATGGCGAGTTGTGGATGATCCCGGAGAGCTCGCTCCACGGGGACGTCGCGCTCTACAAATGCATTCGGTTTCCGGACAAATGGGAGCGACACGCCACGCTGCTGTCAGGCCTCGAACTGGCCGATGTGACCATCACGCAGCACAACGGTCTGAACTATTTGTTCGGAGCCTGGCGAGACGGAACCGGCGGCTATTCGGATTCGCTTGCGATCTATTACGCCGAGCACCTGCTCGGCCCCTGGTTGCCCCATGCCAGCAACCCGGTCCTGATCGATCGCGCAAGCGCGCGACCCGCGGGGAATTTCGTCACCATCGATGGCAAATTGTGGCGGCCGGTGCAGGATTGCGCCGACGGATATGGCGCCGCGCTCGGCCTCGCGGAAGTGGTCGAACTGTCTCCGACGACGTTCAAGCAGGTCGTGCGCCACTCCCTCAGACCCGGACCGGCATGGCCCGGCAGAAAGCTGCACACGCTGAACCGCTGCGGCCGGCTCGAGGTGATCGACGGATCGCGTGTTCAACCCAAGACCCGCACCTTCGCGAGCAAATTTCCATCGGTCGTCTTGTCGCCGCGAACCAGTCCCCACACCGCCTGCTAACGCGTGGCACGACGGACGGCGTGGATCACAACGCCGCCCGTCATCTCGTGTTTCGACCGCTCCCGCGGGAGGCGGCGTTCTACTGAGAACGATCCGAGGTCCAGCCCTTGTACTCGGCGACGTTGTCCCTGGTCACGAGCTTCGAGGGCAGGAGCTCGACGGTCGAGGCCGGCTTCTGGCCATTGAGAATGCCGACGCCCACCTGCACCGCGCGCCGCGCCATGAAGAACGGGTCCTGCGAAGCGGACGCCTGGACCTGCGGCG
This sequence comes from Bradyrhizobium sp. P3_C3, assembly GCF_056402655.1. Taxonomy (NCBI): domain Bacteria; kingdom Pseudomonadati; phylum Pseudomonadota; class Alphaproteobacteria; order Hyphomicrobiales; family Nitrobacteraceae; genus Bradyrhizobium; species Bradyrhizobium sp. P3_C3. The sequence goes on from NZ_JBFUGY010000006.1 coordinate 95,358, forward strand.
CCGCCGGATCCTTCAGCGCGGCCTCGATGTCGGGCGCGCCATCGACCGCGGTGATGACAATGCCGCTGCGGCCTTGCTGGCGCGCCGCGAGATCGGTGCCGATCGCCTGCGGATCGTTGATGGCGAAGATGGCGTCGATCTTGGAAAAGCGCGTCAGATAGCCCTGCGCGATGGTGAGACCGCCTTCACGCGAGCCTTTGCCGTCCTGGTCGCTGGACAACACCTTGATCCCGGGATTCTTCGAGAGAACGTTCTTGCAGCCGACGACGCGGTCGATCACGGCCGAGACCTGAGGCCCGTTCTCGATGATGACGTCGCCCTTGCCCCCCAGCTTGTCGACGATGTACTGGCATGAGATCTCGCCGGCCTGCACGTTGTTCGTGGTTATGGTGGCGTCGGCGCCTTCGGCCGCGGTGTCGACCGCGACGACCACGATGCCCGCCGCCTGCGCCTTCTTGATCGCCGGCCCGATCGCCTTGGGATCGCCGGGATTCAACAGGATCAGGTCGACGCCGGCGGCAATGAAATTGTCGATCTGGGTGACCTGCTTGCCGAGGTCGTATTCGAAGCCGACCGTCGTGATCTTCACATTGGGATTGGTCTTCCTGGCCTCGAACTCGGCGCCCTTCGACAGCGCGACGAAGAACGGATTGCCCATCGACCCCAGCGAGACGCCGATCGACTTGAGTTCCTTGGCGAAGGATGGCGCGGTGCTTAGGGCAAGCGCCATCGCGGCGCCGGCGAGCGTGATCGTCTTCAACATTGGCTTCCTCCCTGGTCTGTATTCTTATCCGGCACGGCAGACCAGTTGCCGCAGCGGAACCTCGCATCACACCATGCGCACTCAGGTGCGCGCCGAACCCTTTCAGGTTCTGGCGGAGCCCTGCAGGCGGTAGCGGTCCAGCGCCACGGCGCCGATGATCACCAGGCCCTTGATCACATATTGCCAGATGTCCGAGACGCCGACGAGGATCAGGCCGTTCGACAGAACGGCGATGATCAGCGCGCCGACCAGCGTGCCCCAGATCGAGCCGATGCCGCCGACGAACGAGGTGCCGCCCAGGATCACCGCGGTGATCGCATCGAGCTCGTAGGACTGACCGAGCTGGAGACCGTTGGCCGCATAGAGCCGCGCCGCCTGCATGGCGCCGCCGAGCCCGGCGAAGAGTCCCGAGATGCCGTAGACGAAGATCAGCACGGCCCAGACCTTGATGCCGGCAAGCCGCGCCGCGCTTTCATTGCCGCCCACCGCATAGATGTGCACGCCGAGCACCGTCCGGCGCAGCACCAGCCACGAGACGAGGATGACGAGCAAGGCGATCACCGAGAGCCACGGGATCGACGCGACGCCGGGAACGAGCGTCAGCGAGCCATTGCCGATGAAGGCGTAGGGAATGGAAGGATTGAAGACGGTGGTGTCGGCCCCGAGCAGTCGCGCCAGGCCGCGTACGGCGGTGAGAGAGCCGAGCGTGACGATGAAAGGCGGCAGGCGGAGGAGTGCAATCAGCGCGCCGTTGATGACGCCGAAGCCGAGGCCGGTGAGCAGCGCGGCCGGCAGCCACAGCATCCCGAGCTCCGGCAGCTTGGAGAGCGTCAACCCGGCCATCGCGGACGCCGCCAGGATCGAGCCGACCGAGAGGTCGATGCCGCCGGTGAGGATGACGAAGGTCATGCCTGCGGCGAGCACGGTGTTCACTGCGGCCTGCTGCAACACGATGCCGAGGTTTTGTCCGGTGAAGAAGCGGCCCTCCGACAGAAAATGGAAGCCGCCGCACAAGATCAACAACACCGGCAGCATGCCGGCGGCGCGGATCAGAAGCCTTACGCGCTGACGCTTCGTCTCCTGCGCGGCCGCGAGGCCCGCGGCGGCGGCGGTGTCCGTCTTTGGAGAGCCGTCATGCATCGAGTTGCTCCATCCCCGTGGCGAGCGCCATGATGTCTTCCTGGTTCAGAGGCGACGTCGCGCCACGCTCGATTTCACCGGCGATATGCCCCGCCCGCATGACGACGACGCGGTCGCAGATGCCGATGATCTCGGGCAGATCGGACGAGATGACGAGGATCGCGGTGCCGGATTTGGCGAGATTGTCGATGATCGAATAGATCTCGGACTTGGCGCCGACATCCACGCCGCGGGTCGGCTCATCGAGGATCAGGACCTTTGGCGTGGTCGCAAGCAGGCGCGACAGCAGCACCTTCTGCTGGTTGCCGCCGGACAATGCGCCGACGGTGACGTTGATGTCGGCGGCACGAATGCCGAGCGCCGCGAACGCCCTGTTGGCGCGGTCGCGGGCCTTGTCGCGATCGAGGATGTAACCGATCCGGGCATCCCGGCCGAGCACCGCGAGGTTGATGTTGTCCAGGCACGACATGTCCAGGAACAGGCCGAGCGCCTTGCGGTCCTCGGTCAGATAGGCGACGCCGATGTCGAGCGCCTCACCCGGCGTGCGGATGTCGACCGGGCGTCCTTCCAGCTCGACACGGCCGGAGGTCCTGGGCGCCGCGCCAATGATGAGATGCGCAAGCTCGGTGCGACCCGCGCCGATCAGGCCGGCGAGGCCGACCACCTCGCCCGCATGCACGGTCAGCGAGCAGCCCTTGACGCGCCGGCCATCGGCCATGTCGATCGCTGCGAGCACGGGATGCCCCCGCCCCGCCTCCGGATCATGATCCTTCTTGTAGAACGAGGAGACGTCACGCCCGACCATCAGCCGAACGATGGTGTCGGCGCGGATGTCCTGCCTGTCGAGCGCCCCGACCAGCCGGCCGTCGCGCAGCACGGTGACGCGGTCGCCGAGCGCGTAGACCTCGTCCATGCGATGCGAGATGTAGATGATGGCAAGCCCCTCGGCGCGAAGCTGGCGGATCAGCGCGAACAGCCGCGCGCTCTCGCCGGCCGACAACGCGGTGGTCGGCTCATCCATGATCAGGATTTTTGATCTGACGTGCAGCGCACGCGCGATCTCGACCAGTTGCCGCTGGCCCATGGAAAGGTGCGCCACCAGCGTCGACGGCAGGAAGTCAGCGCCCAGCCGTTTCAGGATGGGGCCGACGCCCTCGCGCATGGCGCCGCGTGCCAGCAAGCCTGCTCGCGACAGCTCCCGGCCGAGATAGATATTCTCGGCGACACTGAGATTGGGAGCCAACGACAGCTCCTGGTAGATGATGGAGATGCCCGCCGCGCGGCCGCCGAGCGGACCTTCGATCCGTACCGGGCTTCCTTCGATCCGGATCTCGCCGCCGGGATCGGGCCTGTAGGCGCCGGACAAGATCTTCATCAAGGTCGACTTTCCGGCGCCGTTCTCACCCATCAGGGCATGAATTTCGCCGGCATAGACGGTGAGATCGACGGAACGCAGCGCCTTGATGCCAAAGAAGGATTTTGAGACCCCACGCATCTCGAGGATCGGATCGTTCATCGTGCCTCCCGACGCACAATGCGTTTCCTACCCGCGTCTCAATGATTTTGTCAGCGCGGTTCACGCATTAAACAAAAGGCCGCGGCACAGAGCAATACCGAACACACGGGAATGCAACGTCGAGGCAATGCTAGTGGCGCGGCCGATACAGTTCGCGCCAGGCGGGAAGCCGCTCGGCATAGGCATCGACCAGTCTTGCGTCGGGTTCGAACGTCTCGATGCGCTGCGGCCGCGTGCATACGGCGGCGATCGCCTCACCGGTGACAGCAAGCCGCCCCAATCTCGCCGCACCGAACGCCGCGCCGGTCTCGCCTCCGGCAAAACGATGGACCGGAACATTCAGCACGTTTGCCAGCACCGAGAGCCAGAACCCGGACCGTGAACCACCGCCAATGGCGTCGGCTTCCGTCATCGCAATGCCGGCATCCGCGAGCGCGTCGCGGCAATCGGCAAGCGCGAAGGCAACGCCCTCGAGCACCGCCTGCACGATCGAGCCGCGATCGGTGCCATGGCTCAAACCATCCAGCATGCCTCGCACGGCGGGATCGTCGTGCGGTGTCCGCTCACCCGCCAGATAAGGCAGGAAGCTCACAGGCGACGGCGCCTGCGGGCGCAATCCAAGCAGCGCCAGCAACTCGGCCTCGGTGGCGCCGAACAGGCGCGCGATCCAGGCCAGGCAGGAGGCGGCCGAGAGGATCGCGCCGGCCTGAATCCACATGCCGGGAATGGCATGGCAGAACGTGTGCACCGCGCGGTCCGGGTTGGCGGCGATATCGGTGCCAACAAGGCACCCGAGGTTCCCAGCGACACGAACGCGGTTCCCGGCCGGATCGCGCCGATGCCGACGGCGCCTGCCGGATTGTCGCCGGCACCGCCCGCGATCACCGGCTGTCCGGTCATGCCCCAGCGCCGCGCCAGCTCGCCGCGCAGCGTGGTCGCGGGCGCGCATCCCTCGACCAGACGCGGCATGTGATCGCGCGACAGGCCGGTCGCTGCCAGTGCTGCGTCCGACCAGTCCCGGCGCGCGGCGTCGAGCCACAGTGATCCCGATGCATCCGAGACGTCCTCGATGGCCTCGCCGCTCAGCACCAGGCGCAGATAGGCCTTTGGCAGCAGCACGAGTTTCGTCGTCGCAAAGATTTCGGGCTCATGCGTCGCGATCCAGAGCAGCTTCGGCGCGGTGAATCCCGGCATCGCCTTGTTGCCCGACGTCACCCGCAAGTCGGGCCAGCGTCGTTCCAGGATACGACACTCGGCGGCGGAGCGCCCGTCGTTCCAGAGGATGCAGGGCCGCAACGGTCTCGAGCTCGCATCGAGCAGCGTGGCGCCATGCATCTGGCCGGACAGTCCAATGCCTTCGACTGCCGCCAACGCGCCGGCATGCGTCGCCTTCAAGGCATCCAGCGTGGCGAAGGTTGCATCGATCCACTGCGCGGGGTCCTGCTCGAAATAGCCGGATAGCGGCGAGGCGGTCGTCAACGGCCGGCTCTCGCTTGCAATCACGCGCTGGGCGCCGTCGACGAGAACGGTCTTGACCGCCGAGGTGCCGAGATCGATGCCGAGATACATGGCTGCTACCCGCTCACTTCGTCGCGTCCATCCAGATTCCCGGCTCCGAATGCTCGCGGATGTGGGTGACGAGAAAGTCGGAAAAGGCCCTGATCTTGGCGGGCAGCCCGGCGCGGTTCTGGTATGCGATGTTCATGGTGAGCAGCGGCAGCTCCCAATCCACCAGCACCGGGACGAGACGGCCCGCCGCGATGTCGCTTTGAACGATGTAGAGCGGCTGGATGAGGATACCGAGCCCCGCCAGCGCCGCGCCGCGAATGACCTGGCCGTCATTGCTGTCGAGCGTCGGCGTGATACGGACGGTCTGCGCGCCATGGCTTTTGCGCAGGCGCAGCGAATAGGGATCGTTCGCGAGATTGTAGACCAGCATGTTGTGACGCGCGAGATCGGCGGGCTGCTCCGGCTCGCCGGCGCTTGCGAGATAGGAGGGCGCKGCGGCGAGCACGCGCCGCATCTGGCCGATGCGGCGGACGATGATGTTCGAATCCGGCTCCTGCTCGCGCGTCCGGATCGCGACGTCGATGCCGGCCTCGATGAAATCGGGATAGCGGTTGGCGGTCGTGATCTGCATGTTGAGCTTCGGATAGCGCGCACGGAAGGAAGGCAGCATCGGCGCCAGATAGATCACCGCAAAGGACAGCGAACTCGTGACCCGCAGCGTACCCTGCGGCGACAGCGCGCGATCGCTGACGATGTCCTCGGCCTCCGCCAGTTCGCTCAGCACCCGGCTGGAGCGCTCCAGCAGCTCCTGCCCCGCCTCCGTCAGCCACAGCCTGCGTGTGTTGCGCTCGATCAGCCTGACCGCAAGGCGCTCCTCGAGCGCGCTGAGATGGCGGCTCGCCGCCGCATTCGACATGCGCAAGGCCTCGGCGGCTTTTGACAGGCTGCCGAGCTCGGCCGTCTTGGAGAACACCTCCAATTGCAGCAGACGATCCATTTTTCCACTTTTAGAAAAAGAGACTTACAAATATTGACCTTTATTTCCACATCCCGCAAGTCAAAATGGCCAGAACACAAGCAAGATAGCAGGCGAGGAAACAGGGAAATGTCGGGCCCGATCAGGCACATCGTGATGTGGCGGCTGCGCGGGGAGACGCCCGCGGAGCGCTCCGCGGCCCGTTCCAAGGTCAAGACCCTGTTCGAGGGACTGCGGGGCCGGATTGAGGGCCTCATCCATATCGAGGTCGGCGTCGACGTGAGCGATGTCGATTACGCCTGCGACGTCGTTCTCTTCTCCGAGTTTGCCGACCAGGCCGCACTCGCCGCCTATGCCACCCACCCCGAACATTTGCGCGTCCGCGAGGCGCTGGGCGACTTGCGGATCGGACGCTTCCAGGTCGATTATCCCATCAAAGAGACCGGCGCATGATCGGTTCGTTCACCTTTGAAAACCTGCCCTGCCGCGTCGTGTTCGGCAGCGGAACGCTGGCCTCGGCCAAAGCCGAGGTCGAGCGGCTCGGCGGCAAGCGCGCGCTGGTGCTGACGACGCCGCAGCAGGAGGCGCAAGGCAAGAGCCTGGGGGCCGCACTCGGCCCGCTCTACGCCGGCATCTTTCCCGGCGCGACCATGCACACCCCGGTCGAGGTCACGGAGCGCGCGCTCGCGGCGATGAAGGCATGCGAGGCCGATTGCGTCGTCTCGCTCGGCGGCGGCTCGACCACCGGCCTTGGCAAGGCGCTGGCCTTGCGCACCGGCGTCAACCAGCTCTGCATTCCCACCACCTATGCCGGCTCAGAGATGACGCCGATCGTCGGCCAGACCGAGAACGGCTTGAAGACCACGGTGCGCGACGCAGCCGTGCTGCCCGAGACCGTGATCTACGATGTCGACCTCACCCTGACGCTGCCGGCGAGCCTGGCTGCAACATCCGGCATCAACGCGATCGCACATGCCGTGGAGGCGCTCTATGCGCGCGACACCAATCCCGTGACATCGCTGATGGCGGAGGAAGGCATCCGCGCGATCGCTCGCGCCCTCCCCGCCATTGCGGCCAAAAGCGATGACCGCGAGGCGCGCACCGAAGCACTCTACGGCGCCTGGCTGTGCGGCGTCTGCCTCGGCACCGTCGGCATGGCGCTGCATCACAAGCTCTGCCACACGCTCGGCGGCACCTTCGATCTGCCGCACGCCGAAACCCACACCATCGTGCTGCCGCATGCGCTGGCCTACAACGCACCGGCGGTGCCCGATGCCATGGCGCGGATCTCGCGCGCGATCGGCGGGGCCGATGCGTCCCAAGGGCTCTACGAGCTCGCGAAGCGGCTGGGTGCGAAGCTGGCCTTGCGCGACATCGGCATGCCCGAAAGCGGCATCGACAAGGCCGCCGATCTCGCCGTCACCAACGCCTACTGGAATCCGCGCCCGCTTGAGCGCAATGCGATCCGCGAGTTGATCGCCCGCGCCTGGGCCGGCGAGCCGCCTGTTACCATCAAAGCGGCGGCCTGAAGCGATGCGGCGCACGCTGATCAAATCCGCGGTCATCATCAGCATGGATGACGCGATTGGCGACCTCAGCACCGGCGATGTGCTGGTCGAGGGCAGCCGTATCGTCGACGTGCGCCCATCGATCGACCTCGGCAGCGGCGCTTCCGAAACCGAGATCGTGGACGGCAACGGCCGGATCGTCATCCCCGGCCTGATCAACGCGCATATGCACACCTGGCAAACCGCGTTGCGCGGTTATGCCGCCAATTGGACGCTGCTGGAATATTTCCGTCGCATGCATGCCGGGCTCGCGATCGTGTTCCGGCCCGACGACATCTACATTGCGACCCTCGTCGGTGCGCTGAACCAGATCAATTGCGGCACCACCACGCTGGTCGATTGGTGCCACAACAATCCAACGCCCGACCATACCGACGCTGCCGTGCGTGGCCTGCTCGAGAGTGGCATCCGCGCCGCCTTCTTCCACGGCTCGCCCAAGCCGGAGCCGAAGCCCGGCGAGCCGCATTTCTCCGAGATTCCGCATCCGCGCCGCGAAGTCGAGCGGCTGCTGGCAGGTCCCCTCGCCGATCGCGACGGCCTCGTCACGCTCGGGCTTGCCATTCTCGGCCCGCATTATTCGACGCTCGACGTCGCGATGCATGATTTCCGCCTGGCGCGCGAGCTCAACCTGATCGCATCGATGCATCAGGGCGGCGGTCCGGCCAAGACGCCCGGCGGCTGGGAGAAGCTGATCGAGGCCGGTCTCGTCGGCGCCGGCATCAACATCGTCCATGGCAACGACCTGCCCGACGATCTCCTCGACAAGATGGTCGATCTCGGCGTCTCCTTCTCGGTGACGCCCGAGAACGAGATGATCCAGGGCCACGGTTTTCCGATCACTGGACGGCTGCTCAAGCGCGGCGTGCGCCCGACCATCGGGATCGACCTGGAATCCGTGCTGGCCGGCGATCTCTTCTCCGTCGCCCGCGTCGCGCTGTCGATGCAGCGGGCGCTCGACAATGCGGAGTCGCGTCAAGTGAGCGGCACCATTCCGGCGACCACCACGATCCCCGTCCGCGAAGCGCTGCGCTGGATCACGACCGAAGGCGCCCGCATGCTCGGCCGCGAGGGCCAGATCGGCTCGCTGACACCGGGCAAGCTTGCCGACCTCGTCATCATCAACGCGACCGATCTTAACCTCCACCCGGTACACGATCCCGTCGCGACCGTCGTGATGCAGACGAGCCTCGCCAATATCGAGGCGGTCATGATCGGCGGCGTCTGGAAGAAGCGGAACGGCCAGCTGTTGGTCGAGGGATTGGAAGCAAAGAAAGAGCTGCTGGCGCAATCCGGCCGGCGGCTGGTGCAGGACATCGAACGACAGGGACGCGCCGCCTGAAGGCGCCAATGGATGAGATCAATGACTGACGCTTCAAGGAATGTCGCTTTCATCGGGATCGGCAAGATGGGCCTGCCGATGTCGGCGCTCGTCGCCAAAGCCGGCTATGCCGTGACCGCGTTCGATCAGAGCGCAGCCCGGATCAACGAGGCGAGTGCGCAAGGCATTTCGATTGCCGCTTCGCCGGCCGAGGCCGTGAACGGCAAGGCCGCGATCATCACATCCCTGCCGGATGACGCTGCCTTGCGCGGCGCGCTGCTCGGCCCCGCTGGTCTGATCGCCGCGATGGCTGCTGGATCTGTTCTGATCGAAACCAGCACCGTGAGCGTCGAGGCCTCCACCGAAGTTGCGGCCGCTGCACAGGCGCGCGGCATTGCCTATCTGCGTTCGCCGGTCTCCGGCAATGCCAGCATCGTTCATACGGGTGCCCTGACCTGCTTCGTCTCCGGGCCGAAGGATGCCTTCGAAAACGCCAAGACGCTGTTCGCCGCCTTCACCCGCGCCCAGACCTATCTCGGGCCGGCCGAGGAAGCCCGCTACGCAAAGCTTTCCGTCAATCTGATGATCGCTGTGTCGGCGGCGATGATGGCCGAGAGCCTGGCGCTGGCGCGCAAGGGCGGCATCGCCTGGCAGGACATTTTGAAGGTGCTCGACGATAGCGCGGTCGCCTCGCCGATGGTGAAGTACAAGACCGCGCCGCTGCGGACGCGCGATTTCGAGTCCACCTTCTCGTGCAAGCAGATGGCCAAGGATCTCGATCTCATCTTGGGTGCCGGCCACGCCGTCGGCGTGCCGCTGCAGCTCGCAGCGCAGGTGCGTGAGACCTATGGCTCGCTGGTTGCGCAGGGCGACGGCGACACCGACTTCATCGCGACCGTCAAGCACCTGGAACGTCTGTCCGGGCTTGGCGAACCGAAACTCTGATCGCGGAGACACCGATGCGTAACTTCAACGAGACCACGATCACGGACGCGGTGCTGGAGCGGATCAAGGACGCGACCGATCCGCGCATCAAGGAAGTCAGCGAAGCGCTGGTGCGCCACCTTCATGCCTTCGTCCGCGAGGTCCGGCCGACCCAGACGGAATGGGAATACGGCATCGATTTCCTGACCCGCACCGGGCACATGTGCGACGACAAGCGCCAGGAGTTCATCCTGCTGTCCGACACGCTCGGCGTCTCCATGCTGGTCGACGCGATCAACCATCCCGTGCCGGAAGGCGCGACCGAGACGACGGTGCTCGGCCCGTTCTTCGTCCAGGCTGCGCCGGAGAAGGACAACGGCGCCGATATCTCCGGCCCGATGGAAGGCGATCCGATGCTGGTCACAGGCTCGGTCTCGACCGTCGACGGACAACCGTTTGCGGGCGCCATCGTCGACGTCTGGCATTCCGACGACGACGGCTATTACGACGTGCAGCAGCTCGACGACATCGGCAATCTCGCGATGCGCGCGCGCTTTCATACCGACGCCAATGGCCGTTTCCATTTCTGGTCGATCAAGCCGGCGGCGTATCCGATCCCGCATGACGGCCCTGTCGGCGAGATGCTGGAGGTGCAGGGCCGCCATCCCTGGCGCCCCGCGCATGTCCATTTCATGATCTCGGCGCCCGGCTTCGAGCAGCTGGTGACCCATGTGTTCGTCGCCGGCGACAAATATCTCGACTCTGACGTGGTGTTCGGCGTCAAGGACAGCCTGATCCGCGAATTCACTGGTCATCCTGCCGGCCGTGCGCCGGATGGTCGCATGGTGGAGCGCGACTATTTCCACCTCAATTACGATTTCGGCCTGAAGCGGGTCGCGAGCAACGCGAGAGCCGCCTAAGCTTGAGCGACGGCGGACCGAACAAGAGTCCGACGACAGGGAGCAGACGGGAGCTGAGGATGGGACCGCGGGTCAGCACGAGCATATTGGCCGATCGCCTCACCGGCATGATCGGCCCGCGCGCGAGCGTTGCGCGCGGCGTGCTCGATCAGCACGGGCAGAGCGAATCGCACTATCGAAATTTACCGCCCGACATCGTCGTCTTCCCGGAAACCACACAGGAGGTCGCGGAGATCGTAAAGCTCTGCGCCAGCGCGGGCATGCCGATCGTTCCGTTCGGCGCGGGCACCTCGCTCGAAGGCAATGCGGCCGCGGTCGCGGGCGGCGTCTGCTTCGACTTCGCGCGCATGAACAAGGTGCTGACGGTGCATGAGAGCGACATGGATGTCGTCGTGCAGCCCGGCATCACGCGCAAACAGCTCAATGCCGAGCTGCGCGGCACCGGACTTTTCTTTCCGATCGATCCCGGCGCCGACGCCTCGATCGGCGGCATGACCTCCACGCGCGCGTCCGGCACCATGGCGGTGCGCTACGGCACCATGAAGGACAATGTCATCGCGCTGGAGGTGGTGCTGGCCGACGGGCGCGTGATCCGGACCGCCAGGCGCGCGCGCAAATCGGCCGCCGGCTATGACCTGACGCGTATGTTCGTCGGCGCGGAAGGCACGCTTGGCGTCATCACCGAAGTCACATTGAAGGTGCATCCCGTGCCGCAGGCGATCTCCGCTGCGGTCTGCAGCTTCGATACCCTGCACGATGCCGTGAACACTGCGATCTCCGTGATCCAGTCCGCGATCCCCGTGGCACGCATCGAGCTGCTCGACGACGTCATGATGAGCGGCATCAATGCCTACGCGAAGCTTGGCTATCGCGAAGCCCCCACTTTGTTCTTCGAATTCCACGGCTCCGAGACTTCCGTGGCCGAGCAGGCCGAAGCCGCGCAGGCGATCGCGGCCGACCATGGCGGCCATGGTTTTGCTTGGGCCAAAGCGCAGGAAGACCGCAGCCGGCTCTGGCACGCCCGCGACAACACGCTTTATGCGGGCCTGGGCTTGCGGCCCGGCGCGCGCGCCGTGATCACCGATGTCTGCGTGCCGATCTCGCGGCTGGCGGAATGCCTGACCGAGACCAGACGCGACGCCGACGAGCACGGTTTTACCGCCCCGATCGTCGGCCATGTCGGCGACGGCAATTTCCATATGCTGATCCTGATCGACCCGGCCAAGCCGGATGAGGCCGAGGGCGCCAAGGCACTTCAGGCCCGCATGGTCGCCCGCGCGATCGCCATGGACGGCACCTGCACCGGCGAGCACGGCATCGGGCTCGGCAAGATCGATTATCTCGCCGATGAACTCGGCGAGGCCGTCGATGTGATGCGGTCGATCAAGACCGCGCTCGATCCTGATGGACTGATGAACCCCGGAAAGATCTTTGCGAGCGGAGTGCACGCATGAGCAGCGCCGCATTGGCCATCGAGCCCGCCTCACCCGCACCTCTGCTGGAGCTGCGCGGCATCAGCAAGGAGTTTCCCGGCGTCAAGGCGCTGGATGATGTTTCCTTTGCCGTCTTCCCCGGCGAAGTCCATATGCTTTTGGGGGAGAACGGCGCCGGCAAGTCGAGCCTGATGAAGGTGCTGTGCGGCGCCTACCGCGCCGACGCCGGCGAGTTCTATTACAAGGGCGACAAGGTCGCGATCTCTTCGACCGCGGACGCGCAGAAGCTCGGCATTGCCGTGATCTTCCAGGAATTCTCGCTGGTCCCCCATCTCGATATCGCCCAGAACATCTTCCTCGGCCGCGAGCCGAAGGGCCGCATTCCCGGCACGATCGACCGCCGCAAGATCCTGGCCGACGCCAGGTGCGTGCTCGGCACGATCGGGTTCGACATCGATCCCTCCACCACCGTCGACAAGTTAGGGGTGGCGCAGCAGCAGATGGTCGAGATCGCAAAGGCGATCAGCCAGAACGCGCGCATCCTGGTCATGGACGAGCCGACGGCGGCGCTGTCCGACCGCGAGACCGAGCTGCTGTTTGCTCTGATCGCGCGGCTGAAGGCCGACGGCGTATCCATCGTCTATATCTCTCACCGCATGGCCGAGGTGTTCGCGCTCGGCGACCGCATCACGGTGATGCGCGACGGCCGCCGCATCGACGGCGTTCGCCCCGCCGACGTCACGCCGGACCAGCTCGTCCGCATGATGGTCGGCCGCAACGTCGACATGACCTACCCGCGCAACTTCGCGGACAAGCCCGGTGAACTGCTGCTCGAGGTCAAGGGCCTGAGCGCATCGAGCGGCATCTCCGATATCAACATCGAGGTGCGCCGGGGCGAGATCGTCGGCCTGTGCGGCCTGGTCGGTTCCGGCCGCAGCGAGGTCGCCCGCGCCATCTTCGGCGCCGATGCTGTGACGTCAGGCGAGATCATTTTCGACGGCAAGGCCATCTCCGGCGAGCCTGACCTTGCCGCCCGCCGCGGCATCGCGCTGATCCCGGAGAGCCGCAAGAGCGAGGGCCTCGCCCTGCTGCGGTCCGTGAGCGACAATCTGGTGGTGTCCGCGCTGCGAAAACTGTTCCCGAGCGGCCTGTTCGACCAGCGCAGCGCGCAGCGCACGTCCGACGGCCTGATCCGGCAGCTCCGCATCGCAACGCCAAGCGCGCGCCAGATTGTCGGCCTGCTCTCGGGCGGCAACCAGCAGAAGGTCGTGATCGGCAAGTGGCTGGCGGCCGGCTCAAAGCTCTTCATCTTCGACGAGCCGACGCGGGGCATCGACATCGGCGCCAAATCCGAGATCTTTGCGCTGATCGACCGGCTGGTCGCCGAAGGCGCGGCGGCCTTGATGATCTCGTCCGAGCAGGTCGAGATCTGCCATGTCTGCGACCGTGCCTATGTGATGCGGGAGGGCCGCATCGCCGGACACCTGACCCGCAGCGAACTGACCGAGGAGAACATCGTGCGACTGGGGATGCATCATGCGTGAAGCCGCGGTCGTCTCTCAACCCAATCCGCTGCAACGCATTCCCGGCGTTGCCATCGTCTTGGTGCTGCTGATCGCCCTGTTCAGCGCGATCGCGCCCGGCTTCCTGTCGGTCGCCAACCTCTCCAACGTGCTGGTGCAGTCGACCATCCTGACCATGCTGGCGCTGCCGATGACCTTGATCATCATGACCGAGGGGCTGGACCTGTCGATGGGCGCGGTGCTGACGCTGACCTCGCTCTGCGTCGCCATCGTGTCGCTCGCGACCAAGTCGATGTTGCTGGGCCTCGGCGCCGGGCTGCTCGTCGGCGCAGCCTTCGGCTTCGCCAACGGCTGGCTGGTCGCCATCGTCGGCATTCCGCCCTTCGTCGCGACGCTGGGCACGCTCGGCATGGCGCAGGGCCTGTCGCTGATCGTCAGCGACGGCCAGAGCGTGGTCGGCATCCCCCACAGCGTGCGCGACATCTATTCGGCGACGCTTCTCGGCGTGCCCGTGCCCATCGTGATGGCGCTGGTGACCTATGCGGCCTTCCACGGACTGCTCTACCACACCCGCTTCGGCACCTACATCTTCGCGCTCGGCGGCAACCGCGAAGCGCTGCGCTATGCCGGCCTCTCGCCGAACAAGCTGCTGATCGCGGTCTACGCGATCGGCGGCGCCATGGCCGGCATTGCCGGCCTGCTGATGACCGCGCGCATGAATTCCGGCCACCCGACCGCCGGCCTCGGTCTCGAATTCGACGCCATCGCCGCGGTCGCGGTCGGCGGTACCTCGTTCGAGCGCGGCAATGGCTGGCTGCTCGGCACGTTGCTCGGCGTGATCGCGGTCGGCGTGCTTCGCAATGGGCTCAACCTGATCTCGATGCCCTCTTCGGTGCAGGTCGCAAGCGTCGGCGTCCTCGTCATCGTCGCCCTCTTCCTCGACGGCCTCCGGAGCCGCGCATGACCGACATCTCCAAAGAGGCCCTCTCGCCGCCCCGCTCGTTCCTGTCGCAGGATGCGATCCAGGTGTTCTATCGCCTGCTCGCGGCGCTGCTGATCTGCGCGGTGCTCGCCGTGCTCAGCGATTCCTTCCTGAGCCTCGGCAATATCCTCAACGTGCTGAGACAAGCGAGCCTGACCTTCTTCATCGCGTCCGGCCTGACGCTGGTCGTGCTCACCGCCGGCCTCGATCTCTCCGTCGGCGCCAATGTCGCGCTGTCCGCCTGTATCGCTGGCACCGTGATCCACAAGACCGGCTCGCCGGCGCTCGGCATCCTCACCGGGCTCGCCTGTGGCGGCATCGTTGGCCTGCTCAACGGTATCATGGTCACCGCACTGCGCATCCCCTCCTTCATCGCCACCTATGGCATGCTCTGGGTGCTGAACGGCCTCACCTACTGGTACATGGCGGGCGAAACCCTGCACGGCTTCCCGGCAGGCTTCCGCCAGATCGGCAGCGGCTATCTGTTCGGCCTGCCCATCCCGGTCTATCTGCTGCTGGTGTTCCTCGGGATCGGAACGCTGTTTGCGCAGCGAACGATCTGGGGCCAGGAGATCTATGCGATCGGCGCCAATCCGGTCGCCGCCCGCCTCTCCGGCATTCCGGTCGCACGGCGCCTGCTGCTGGTCTACGCCGTCTCCGGCACCATGGCAGGACTGGCCTCGATCATCTTCCTGTCGCGGCTCAATTCGGCCGAAGCCGATATCGGCGAAAGCCTGACGCTGCCCGCGATCGCAGCCGTGCTGATCGGCGGCACCTCGCTGTTCGGAGGGGTTGGCACCGTGTTCGGCACCTTCATCGGCGCGCTGATCCTGACGCTGGTGCTGAACGGCATGAACCTCTTGTCGGTCAGCGCCAACTGGCAGCCGCTCGTCACCGGCATCATCGTCATTCTCGCGGTCTGGCTCGACATGAAGACCCGCCRCCGCGCGCAATGAGCTCTTAGAAATCCAACAAGCAAAATGAGGGATGGAGGCAACATGAAACAGACACTGGGTTATTTGGCGCTGCCGCTGCTGATGGCAGCCGCGTTCACCACGCAAGCGCGCGCCGACGGCGAGACCATCGCCGTGTTCACCAAGAACCAGACCAATCCGTTTTTCCAGACGGTGCGGGTCGGTGCCGACAACATGGCGAAAGCGCTGAACGCGAAGACGCTGCAGTACATCCCGACCAAGCCGGACTCGATCCCCGAGCAGCTCAGCCAGATCGAGGACGTCGTGGTGAAGAAGCCGAGCGCGATCGTGTTCACGCCGGTCGACTACAAGGCGATGGTGCCGGGCGTCGAGAAGATCAACGAGGCGAAAATCCCCGTCGTCAACATCACCGACCGCTCCGCCGGCGGCAAGTTCCTCTCCTTCGTCGGCGCCGATGATTACAGCCTCGGACTGGAAACCGCGCGTTTCCTGCTCAAGACTTTGGGCGGCAAGGGCAACATCGTCATCATCGAGGGCGTCAAGGGCTCGCTGACCAATGTCGATCGCGTCCGCGGCTTCAACGACGCGCTGAAGGAGAATTCGGGCGCCAAGCTGCTGGCCTCGCAGCCCGGCAACTACCAGCGGCTGCAGGCGCTCCAGGTCATGGAGAACCTGATGCAGTCGAACCCGCAGATCGACGGCGTGCTGGCGGCCAACGACGCCATGGCGGTCGGCGCGATCGAGGCGCTCGACGGCGCGAACCGCAAGGCCCAGGTGATCGGCATCAACGGCACCAAGGAGGCGATCGACGCGATCAAGTCCGGCAAGCTGCTTGCGAGCGGCGACTACAACGGATTTGCGCAAGGGTGCCTCGGCACCATGATGGCGATCCGCAGCTTGCGTAACCAGCCTGTTATCGCCGAGATCGTGCTGAAGCCGACCGTCATCACCAAGGACAATTACCAGCCGTTCGACGTGCCGTTGGAGCAGCGGACCTGCCCGACCTTCGAGGACGCCGGCAAGCTCGGCGCCAAGTAGACTAACCAATAACGTCAAGTCCGGACGGCCGCTCTAGCGGCCGTCCCAAGAACGACGCCAAGAAACGGAGACACCATGCTGTTCGCCATTCACGCCATCGACCGTGCCGGTGCGCTGCCGACCCGGCTCGCCAATTACGACGCTCACAAGGCCTTCCTGAGCGACACCTCGCGCTTCGGCGTCAAGATCGTGATGTCGGGGCCGCTGGTCTCCGACGACGGCGCGACCATGATCGGCAGCCTGTTCCTGATCGAGGCGCCCGGCCGCGCCGAGGTCGAAGCCTTCAACCACGCCGATCCCTTCACCGCAGCCGGCATCTGGGAGAAAGTCACGATCACAGGCTTCCTGCGCCGCCAGGGCTGAGGGGACTACGGCGCCTCTTCGAGGTGACAAGCCACCCATTGCTCGGGTCCGGTCGAGCGCAGCGTCGGCTCCTCCGACCGGCAGCGATCGAAGACGTATGGGCAACGGGTGTGGAAGCGGCACCCGCTCGGCGGGTTGATCGGGCTCGGCACGTCCCCCTTGAGGATGATGGGATTGCGCTGGGCGCCGGGCTCGGGCAACGGGACCGCGGAGAGCAACGCCTTGGTGTAGGGATGCCTTGGCGCGGCAAAAATCTCGCGGCGCGGCGCCACTTCGACGATCTTGCCGAGATACATCACCGCGACACGATGGGTCATGTGCTCGACGATGGCGAGGTCATGGCTGATGAACAGCAGCGCCAGGCCGAACTCGCGCTGCAGGTCCTGCAAGAGATTGACGATCTGCGCCTTGACCGAGACGTCGAGCGCCGAGACCGCCTCGTCGCAGACGATCAGCTCGGGCTCGGCTGCGAGCGCCCGCGCGATACCGATGCGCTGACGCTGGCCGCCGGAGAATTCGTGCGGCCTGCGGTTGAGCGCCTCGCGCGGCAGCCGCACGGTGTCCATCAGCGCCGTCACACGGGTTTCGAGATCGGCGGCGGATTTGGCGAGGCCAAAATTGCGGATCGGCTCGGCCAGGATGTCGCGCACCCGCATGCGCGGATTGAGGCTCGAGAACGGATCCTGGAACACCACCTGCACGCGGCGGCGCATCTGGCGCATCGTGCTTGGATGCGCGTCGTCGATGCGCTGGCCATCGAGGATCACCTGGCCCGCCGTGATGTCGAACAGCCGCAGGATGGCGCGGCCGACCGTGGACTTGCCGCAGCCGGACTCGCCGACCAGCGACAGCGTTTCGCCCTTCGCGATCTCGAAGGACACACCGTCGACGGCATAGACATATTCGGACTTGCGGCCGAACAAGCCCTTTTTGACCGGAAAATGCTTCTTGAGGTCGTTGACCTGGAGCAGCGGAGGACTCATGCCGCGATGGCCCCCTTGGCGGCGTAGTGGCAGGCGGCGACGTGGCGAGGCGCCTTCTCTTCGAGCCCCGGCGCATATTGGCGGCAGAGATCGGTCGCGAGCGCGCAGCGGCCGGCGAAGACGCAGCCGATGATGGGCTTGCGCAAATCAGGCACCTGCCCCGGGATTTCGGCCAGCCGCCGCGCGGTGCCTGTTAGCGAGGAGCCGAGCCGCGGCACGGCGCCGAGCAGGCCCTGCGTATAGGGATGGCGCGGCGAGCGGAACAGCTCGGCAACGGGCGCCTCCTCGACTTTGCGGCCGGCATACATGACCATGACGCGCTCGGCGATCTCGGCGACGACGCCGAGATCGTGGGTGATCAGGATGATCGCCGCGCCGACCCGGCGCTTGAGATCGAGCATCAGCTTCAGGATCTGCGCCTGGATGGTGACGTCGAGCGCGGTGGTCGGTTCGTCCGCGATCAGGAGCTTTGGATTGCAGGCCAGCGCAATCGCGATCATCACGCGCTGGCGCATGCCGCCGGAAAGCTGGTGCGGGTATTCGCGCACGCGCCGCTTCGGCTCGGGAATGCCGACCAGCGTCAGCATCTCGATCGCATGCGCCTCGGCTGCCTGCTTGTCGAGGCCCTGATGGATCATCAGCGTCTCGCGGATCTGGCGGCCGACCGTCAGAACCGGGTTGAGGCTCGTCATCGGCTCCTGAAAGATCATCGAGATGTCGTTGCCGCGGATGGCGCGCATCTCGCGATCGGACAGTTGCAGCAGGTCCCTGCCCGCAAAGCGGACAGCGCCTGCGATCCTGCCCGGCGGCTCCGGAATCAGCCGCATCAGCGACATCGAGGTCACCGACTTGCCGCAGCCGGATTCGCCGACGATGGCGAGCGTCTCGCCTTCGTTGACATGAAAGGAGACGCCGTCGACCGCACGGTTGATGCCGCCGGGCGTGCGAAAGTGGGTCTGGAGGTTCTCGACTTCGAGCAAAGCCATCGCGATCAGCCTCTCGACATCAGAGGGTCTTGGCCATGCGCGGATCGAGCGCATCGCGAAGGCCGTCGCCGAGCAGGTTCACGGCGAGCACGGTGACGGAGAGGAACGCCGCCGGGAAGAACACGATGTAGGGCTTGACCTGCCACAGCGCGCGCCCCTCCGCCATGATGTTGCCCCAGGACGGAATGGTGGGCGGCGTGCCCGCCCCGATGAAGGACAGGATCGCCTCCGTGATCATGGCGCTGGCGCAGATGTAAGTCGCCTGAACCAGCATCGGCGCCAGCGTGTTGGGCAGGATGTGGCGCAGGATGATCATCGGCGTGCGCGTGCCGCAGGCGACCGCGGCGTCCACATAGGGCTGCTCGCGCAGCGACAGCACCACACTACGGACAAGACGGGAAACCCGCGGGATCTCGGCGATGGTGATGGCCAGGATGACGTTGCCGACACTGCCGCGCGTCAGCGCCATCAGCGCGATTGCGAGCAGAATTGGCGGGATCGACATCAAACCGTCCATGAAGCGCATCAAAATGCCGTCGGCCCAGCGGACGAAACCGGAGACCATGCCGATGGCGAGACCCGCCACGGAGGCGAAGATCGCAACTGACAGGCCGACCGTGAGCGAGACCCGCGCACCGAATAGCACGCGCGAATAGATGTCGCGGCCAAGCACATCGGTGCCGAACCAGTAGAGTGCCGACGGAGCCCGCGTGCGCTTGGCGGGCGCGAGCGCAGTCGGGTCGACCGTCCAGAGGTACGGCGCGAAGATCGCGATGAAGACGAGTGCCAGCAGCAGTGCGCCGCCGATCGCGACGGTCGGATGGCCGCGCAAGAATCCCAGGAAACCGCGCCGGATCCTAACCGGCCGCAGGATTTCAGGCAGTTGCGGCGCGAGAACGAAGCCGGCCGGCAGCGCTTGCGGATTGACGGTCGTATCGGTCAATAGCGGATCCTCGGGTCAACGAGCGTATAGATGACGTCGATCATCAGATTGACGAGGACGTAGACGAAGCTGAAGAGAAGCACGATGCCCTGGATGACGGGATAGTCGCGGCGCAGGATCGCGTCGATCGTGAGCCGGCCGAGGCCGGGGATCGCGAACACGCTTTCCGTGACGACGGCGCCGCCGATCAGGAGTGCAATGCCGATCCCGATCACCGTGACGATCGGCACCGCGGCGTTCTTCAGCGCGTGAACGAAGAGGATGCCGCCTTGCCCGAGGCCCTTGGCCCGCGCGGTGCGGATATAGTCCTGCTGCAAGACTTCAAGCATGGTGGCACGCGTGATGCGCGCGATCAGCGCGATGTAGACGCAGCCGAGCGCGATCGATGGCAGGATCAGGTTTTGCAGCCACGGCCAGAAGCCTTCCGTGAGCGGCGTATAGCCCTGCACCGGAAGCCATTCGAGCTCGAGTGCGAAGACATAGGCGAGGATATAGCCGACGACGAAGACGGGCAGCGAGAAGCCGAACACGGCGAATGCCATGATGACGCGGTCGATCAGGCTCCCCGCCTTCCACGCGGCCACGACGCCAAGCGGCACCGCGACCACGATGGTGAGTAGCAGCGTGACCATCATCAGCGACAGTGTCGGCCCGAGACGCTGTCCGATCATCGTCGAGACCGGAAGGTTGGTGAAGATCGAGGTGCCGAGATCGCCGTGCAGAATGCGCCAGACCCAGCTTCCGAACTGGATCAGGAAAGGACGGTCGAGACCCAGACTCTGGCGAATGCGCTCCACATCCTCCGGGCTCGCCTGGTCGCCCGCGATCACCACGGCGGGATCACCCGGCGCGATGTAGAGCAGGCTGAACACGAACAGCGCGACGATTGCCATCACCGGCAAGGTCGAGACGATACGACGGAGGATGTAAGAGAGCATCTGGCTTCAGCGTACCATCATGCGGATTTCGACACGTTCCAGAAGAACGGCAGCGGCCCCTTGGTGATGCCGGAGACGTTCTTGCGCCATGCCGTGTAGGTCAGGAAGAAGCCGGTCGGCGCGTAGACGACATCCTCGAGCGCCGCCTTGTTGACCTGCCCGATCGCGGCCTTCTCCTCCTCGAGATTCTTGGCGTCGAACCAGGCCGTGATCTCCTTCTCGGTGTTCGGGCTGTTGGGCCAGCCGAACCAGGCCTTGTCGCCATTGGCGCGGATGGCGGTGTAGGCGGCCGGATTGATGCAATCGGCGCCGGCGTGCCAGCTGTGGAACATATTCCAGCCGCCCTGCCCCGGCGGTGTCTTCATCGCGCGGCGCGCGCCCACCGTGCCCCAATCGGTCGCGACGAAATCGACATTCATGCCGAGCTTCTTGAGCAGATCCGCGGTGACGTCGCCCTGCGCCTTCGTGATCGACTGGTCCTGCGCGACCACGCATGTGACCGGCTGGCCGGAATAGCCGCTCTCGGCGAGCAGCTTCTTGGCTGCATCGAAATCGCGTTTTCCTTTCAGGATCTCGCCGCCCAACTCGGTGTAGAGCGGTGTGTCCGGCGTAAAAAAGCCGGGCAGCGACTTCCACAACGTATCGTCGTCGCCGACAAGCGCACGCATATAGTCTTCCTGGCTCAACGCCATCAGCACCGCGCGCCTCGCCTTCACATTGTTGAAGGGTGGGTGCAGATGGTTCATGCGGAAGGAGCCGATATTGCCGAGGGGATCGCCGATATCGACGCTGATGTTCTTGTTCTTCTTCAGCACGGGCACGAGATCGGAGATCGGGTTCTCCCACCAGTCGACCTCCCCGTTCTGCAAGGCGGCGGCAGCGGTGGCCGGATCCGGCATCACCAGCCACTCGACGCGATCGACCAGGATGTTCTTGCCGCCGGCAAGCCACGACGCCTTCTCCTGTCGCGGCACGTAGTCGGTGAACTTCTCGAACACCGACTTGGCGCCGGGCACCCATTCGCTCTTGGCGAACTTCATCGGACCCGAGCCGACATATTCGGTGATCTGCTTGAACGGATCGGTCTTCGAGATGCGCTCGGGCATGATGAAGGAGCACGGCGCGTTGTTCTTGGCCAACGCGTACAGCATTTTCGGGAAAGGCTGCTTCAGGACCCACTTGAAGGTGCGGTCGTCGACCGGAGTCAATTCCTGCTGAATAGCCAGGATCATCAGACCCATGGGATCGCGCGCGGCCCAGCGCGACAGGCTCGCGACGACATCCTTGCTCAGCACCGGCTCGCCGTCATGGAACTTGAGACCCGGGCGCAGCTTGAAGGTCCAGGTCTTGCCGTCGTCGGTGGTCTCCTCGGACTCGACCATCTGACGCTGCGGCTGCAGCTTGGCATCGACGCCGTAGAGCGTGTCCCAGACCAGCGCCGCCGCGTTGCGCACGACATATTGCGTGCCCCAGATCGGATCGAAATTGGCGAGGTTGGCTTGCGGCACGAAGCGCAGGGTGCGCGCAGAGGCGCCTTGTGCGATCGCCGGGGCCGAGAGGCCGCCCGACAATGCCAGACCGCCCGCGCCGGCCAGTCCCTTCAAAACGGTCCTGCGATCCATGAAATCCTCCCAGTTGTGCCGTGATGCCGGCCATCGTTGGCCAAAGGCAGGTGAAACCAGAACCCATTGGCGTGCAAATGGTATGCCACTAACCGGGCCTTCGCCAGCGGGATCTCTTCGGGATCTCGACCGGTTCAGGCGTCAAAGTGCGACCGCCAGTGCCGGCCCGGTCTCGATGTGCGGGATCGCCTCGACCAGCTTGCGCGTGTAGTCGGTCTTGGGATTGTCGAACAGCGCCCGGCTCTCCCCCTGCTCCACGATGCCGCCGTTGCGCAGCACGATGGTGCGGTCGCAGAGCATGCGCACGACATTGAGATCGTGGCTGACGAACAGCAGCGCGATGTCATTCTCGCGGCGCAAACGGTCGAGCAATTGCAGCACCACCGCCTGCACCGAGACGTCGAGCGCGGCGGTCGGCTCGTCCAGCACCAGCAGCCGCGGCCGGCAGGCGATGGCGCGGGCAATGCCGACGCGCGCCTTCTGGCCGCCGGAGAGCTGGTGCGGAAAACGCGGCAGCAGATCGAGCGGCAAGCCCACCCGCTCCGCACACTCTTCCACCCGCTTGCGCAGCGCATCGCCCGCCCGCATGCCGTCGAGCCGCATCAGGGGATGGGCGATGCAGTCAAAGGCCGTGAAGCGAGGGTTGAGGCTCTCGTTCGGGTCCTGGAAGACCATCTGGATGTCTTTGCGCAGCGGCGAGCGATGGAAGTCGCGCGAGGCGACATGGCCGATCGACTGCCCGTCGAACACGATATCGCCTTCGCTCGGGTCGATCAGGCGGCAGATCATCCGCGACGTCGTGCTCTTGCCGGAGCCGGACTCGCCAACGAGCCCGACGCTCTCGCCGCCGGCCATCGTCATCGAGAAATCCGCGACCGCCGCGGAGCCCTGGTCAAAACGCTTGGCGAGCTTGCGCACCTCGAGGAGCGGTGGCGTCCCGTGCGGGAGCTCCTGCCTTGGCTTGCTGACGATCGTCGCGTGCCGTTCCCGCTCCTCCTCCGTCACGAGATCCTCGATCCGCGACGTCGCGGTCGGCGATGCCGCAACGAGGCGGCGGGTATAGGCGTGTTGCGGTACGCTGAAAAGCTTTTTGGGGCTCGCTTCCTCGACGATGCGTCCGCGCTCCATCACGGCGATGCGGCGGCAATAGCGTGCGGCGAGACCGAGATCGTGCGTGATCAGGATCGTCGCCATGCCACGCGCGGCGGCAATGTCTGCGAGCAGATCCATCACCACCTTCTGGGTCGTGACGTCGAGGCCGGTGGTCGGCTCGTCGGCGATCAGCAGCGCGGGATTGCAGGAAATCGCGATCGCGATCATCACGCGCTGGCACATGCCGCCGGACAGCTCATGCGGATAGGCGTTCATCCGCGTCTCGGGGTCGCGGATCTGGACAGCGCGCAGCAGCTCGAGCGCCTCGGCGCGCGCGGCGTCCTTCGATATCTTCTTATGCGTGAGGATCGCATCCGCGATCTGCAGGCCGATCGCGCGGATCGGGTTGAGCGCCGCCCGCGGATTCTGGAAGATCATCGACATCGCGGCGCCCTGGAGCTGACGGAGGTCATCGCCCCTGAGTTTTGTGACGTCCTGCCCGCGAAACAGGATCTTGCCGCCGGTGACGCGCCCGGCCGCATCGAGTAGCCGCGTCGTTGCAAAGCCGGTGACCGACTTGCCCGAGCCGCTCTCGCCGACGAGGCCGAGCATCTCGCCCTTCTCGACCGTGAGCGTCACGCCGCGCACGGCCTCGACCATGCCACGCCGCGTCGAGAACGAGACGTGGAGGTCGTTGATCCCTAGCAGCTCCTCGCTCATGTGCGCATCCGCGGGTCGAGAATGTCCCGCATCCCGTCACCGAGGAGATTGAAGCACAGCACCGCCATCATCAGCGCAAGACCCGGAAAGGCCACCAGCCACCACCGCCCGGTCGAGATGAAGCGCGCCCCTTCCGCAACCATGATGCCCCATTCCGGCGTCGGCGGCTTGACGCCAAGGCCGATGAAGGACAGGCCGGCCGCATTGAGAATGGCCCAGCCGAGATTGAGCGAGATCTGCACCGCCATCGCCGGCAGGATATTCGGCAGCAGGAAGCGCAGCACCACCGAGAAATGGCTCTCCCCGCAGGCGCGCGCGGCTTCAACCCAGCCGACATTGCGGCGGACGTTGACCTCGGCGCGCGCGAAGCGGATGTAGAACGGCAGATTGATGATCGCGGTCGCGATCACGATGTTCTCGATCCGGTTGCCCAAGGCGGCAACCATCGCCATCGCCAGCACGAACAGCGGAAAGGCCATCATCACATCGACGAAGCGGCCGACACCGCGATCGAGCTTGCCGCCGGCATAGCCGCAGAACGCGCCGACGACGGCGCCGATCACGAAGGAGATGCCGACCGCGGAAACCGCAATGGCAAGATCGAGCCGCGCGGCGATGATGAGGCGGCTGAACACATCGCGTCCGAGCTGGTCGGTGCCGGCGAGATGGGCCGCGCTCGGCGGCAAAAGAGCCTCCGATACATTGGAGACCACGGGATCATAGGGCACGATCCACGGCCCGAAGATCGCAACCAGGACGAACAGCATGACGCCGGCCGCGGCAACGGCGGTGAGCGGATTGCCGCGCAGGATCCAGACCGAATGGCGGAGAGTTGCGCTGGTCATTCGATCGACACCCTGGGATCGGCGATGCCGTAGCAGATGTCGACCACGAGATTGACCAGCACGAACAGGCTGGCCATCAGCAGCACGAAGCCCTGCACGGGCGCATAGTCGGAGGATAGGAGCGCATCGAGCGCATAGGAAGCGACGCCCGGCCAGGAGAACACTTTCTCCACCAGGACATTCGCGCCCAGCATGGTCGAGAACACGATGCCGGCAATGGTGATGACGGGCAGGATCGCGTTCCGCAGCGCATAGGTCACGACCACCTTGTGCCAGGACAATCCGACCGAGCGCGCGGTGCGCACGAAATCGCTGCCGAGCGAGACCAGCATCGAGGCGCGCGTGATGCGCGCCAGCGGCGCGATCACGAACAGGGCCATGCTCACCGCCGGCAGGATCAGCTGCTTGCAGGCCGCCCACCAGCCCTCGATATCTCCCGCCAGCAGGAAATCGATCGACAGGAACCCGGTCCGTTGCGGCGGAAGCGAAGTGAACACGTCGATCCGCCCGGTCGGATCGGGCGCGAGCCCGAGCAGATAGTAGAAGACATAGATCAACAGCAGGCCCGAGACGAAAGTCGGCACGCAGACGCCGAGCGCGCAGAACAGCCGCACGCCGTGATCGACGATCGAGCCGGGCTTCAAGGCCGCGACCACGCCGAGCGGCACCGCCGCGATCAGCGCGATCAGGAGCGCCGTGAAGGTGAGCTCCAGCGAAGCCGGCAGCCGTTCGCGCAGGTCCTTCAGCACCGGCTGCCCCGTCATCATGGAGCGGCCGAGATTGCCGTGGCCGATGTCCGAGAGATAGAACACGAGCTGCTCCGGCACCGACCTGTCGAGCCCCATCTGCTTGCGGATCTGCTCGATCTCCTCCTTGCCGGCATTGGGCCCCGAGGCGAAGAACACCGCGGGGTCACCGGGCAGCACGCGCATCAGCAGAAAGGTGAACACCAGCACACCGAACAGCGCCGGCAGCGACGACAGAAGCCGCCTGCCCGCCCGTACCATGGTTGCACCAAGACCGGTCGTCACCTCTGAGAGCTCCTCTCGTTGTCCGACGTCACTTGCGGCTGACGTCGCGATAGTCGACCTGGCGGTGGAACTCGTAGGTGTAGCCTTCGACCGACGACGCCATCACCGCATCCTGGTTCGGCTGCCACAGCATGATCTGCGGCATCAGATCGACATGCATCGCGTTGAGCTTGCGGCCGGCGTCCTCATACTTGGCCTTGTCCGGCTCGAAACGGGCCTCCTGCGCGATTGCGGCAAGATCCGGGTTGTTGATCGAGCTGTAATTCCAGCGCTGATTGCCGGTGTAGAAGTTGCGGTAGAAGTAATCGGTCGACGGCAGCCAGGCTACGATGCCTTCGGTGTAGAAGGGAAGCTTCTTCTCGTTGATCTGCGTCGACATCTGCGCGTCCGGCAGCTTCTGGATGTCGACCTTGATCCCGATCTTGCCGAGCGACTCCTTCACCAGTGCCGCCATCGGCTCCGCGGTCGCGGCCTGACCGACGTTGAAGCTGAAGGTGGTCGAAAAACCCTCGGGAAGACCGGCGGCCTTGAGATATTCCCTGGCCTTGTCGAGATCGAGCTTCACCGGCTGCTGGAACGGATAGATGCCGTTCAGCGGCTTGCCGTCCGGCCAGCTCGCGCCGAACAGCGGCGCGCCGCGGCCGAACAGCGCGGCCTTGAACATGTCGTCATAGGGCAGCGCGTAAGCGATGGCACGGCGGACATTGACGTTGTCGAAGGGCGGCATCTGGTTGTTCATCGAGACATAGGTGATCGCATTGTACTGCGGGGTCGAGACCACCTTGAGCTTGCCCTTGGCCTCGAGCGACTGCACGTCGCTGGCCTGGAGATCGACGACGAGGTCGGCATCGCCGCGCTCGACGAGGTTGGCGCGGGTCGCCGGCTCCGGCACGGACTGAATAATCACGCGCTTGAAGAACGCGGGCTTGTTGGCCGAACCGCGATTCCAGGCCTCATCCCGCTTGATGATGACCTGCTCGCCCGGCTTGAAGGTCTCGACCATATAAGCACCGCTACCGGCGGTATGCTCCTTCAGCCATGCGGTGGCCCAGGGATCATCCGACGTCGCGTGCTCTTTTGCCACCTTCGAGTTGATGATCAGGGGATAGACGGTGGCAAGGTTCGGCAGCGCAAGCTTGTCGGGCTTTGGCAGCGTCACCTCGATGGTGAGGGGATCGATCACCTTGAACTGGTCCGCCGACGTCAACGAACCCGTCAGCAACTGGGCCTTGCCGAGGATCGGCGCGGTGACGCAGCGATCGAGCGACCATTTGACGTCCTCGGCCGTGACAGGCGAACCGTCCTGGAACTTGGCGTCCTTGCGCAGGCGGAAGGTGATCTTCAGGCCATCCGGGCTGACGTCGTAGGATTCGGCGAGCTCGCCGGTGATCGTGTCGAGATCGAACACCCATTTGCCGTTGAGCTGCTTGCGGCCGAATGCCACCAGCCGATCGTATGTGCTCATGCTCAGCGCGAAGGATTCGCGCGTCGATCCGGGGATGTTGGGATCGAGCGTGTTGACCGCTGATCCCGTGACATAGCGCAACGTCTCCGCTCTGGTCTGTGCCTGCGAAGGCGCGGTGGCAATGAGCAACAGCGCAGTGGTGGCGAGGACTGAGGCCGCGGGCCTGAAAGACACAAAACGCATTCGTTTTCCCCAAAATTTCGGCAAGAACGCCAGCAAGGCAGGTCAAGAAAGAAGCAAGTTGCGCGCCAATCCCGCAGAGGCGCTTCGTCGCGGCGGTGCATGGATGATCATCGCGATTCCTCCATTGTTCGCGCGGGCCGCGCAACCACGGCCTGCGGCACGTCGTAGGCGCTGAGCGAAGCCCAGTGGCGTTCAACATCGGCGCGAAACAGGCCGCGCGTCAGGCCATTGACCAGCTTGGGAACGGCCGTCGTCATTGCATTGATCGACGATCCCGACGGACCAAAACTCATGGTGGAGGCGATGGCGAAAAGATGGATGTCGGAGATCCACGGCGTCTCGCCCGGCACACGCTCGGTGAAGGCGTAATCGTCAGCGAGATAGGGAAAGCGGCCGAGCCGCGCGTTGTGCTCGCTCGCAGGCGGCTGATAGCGATCGGCCCAGGTCGCGATATTGCCGGCGAAGCGGCGCAGCTCGCCGCGGCCGGCAAAGTTCATGTCGATACCGGTGCCGCAAATGACGAAATCCGCGGTGATCGTGCCGCGAGGTGTCTGCAATTCAACGCCGCCCGCGGTCTGCCTCACAGCTTCGACCGGCGCGCCTTCATGCAGTGTGAAATTGGCATGACGCGCGCAGCGGTCATAAGTCGGCTGCGGAAAGCCTTCGCGCATTTCGAGGATTTTGCGCATGAAGCGCCAGCGCCAGGCATCGTCGAGATCGCTGAGATGGCGCAGGAAGCCGCGAAAGGTCAGCCAGCGATAGGGCTGGATCACCTGGATCTGAGCGCGGCGGCAAAGCAGATGAACTTCGGCGGCGCCCGCCTCCAATGCAGTTGCCGCATTTTCGAAGGCGGAGGCGCCGGCGCCGATCACCGCGACACGCTTGCCGCGCAGGCTTTCGAAGTCGATGTCGTCGGCACCAGTAGCAGCTGAGCTCTCCGGCAGATCGCGCAGCGGCTCGGGCATCATCCAGTCGCCCATGCCCTCCTGCCCCGTTGCCAGCACGATCTTGCGGGCATAGAGCGTCTCGACGCCATCGGCTCGTCCCACGCGCGCGGCGAGCAGACCGTCTGACGCAGGCGCGATCTCCAGAAGCTCGCAGCCGTTACGCACGGGCAGACCGATCGTGCGTCGCAGCCAGAGCAGATAGTCCGCCCAATGCTCTCTCAGGATCAGATTCAGCTCCTGCCAGCTCTCCTTGCCGAAACGGGCTTCGTGCCAGGACTGATAGGTCAGGCTGGGAATATCGAGGTCCGGGCCAGTGTAATCTTTCGGGCTGCGCAGCGTTGGCATGCGGGCATAGGTGAGCCACGGGCCCTCCTTCCCCTCCTCGGCCTTGTCGAGCAGCAGGATGTTGCTGACGCGCGAGCGCATCAGGCCGAAGCCGATGGCGATACCGGACTGGCCGGCGCCGATGATCAGCACATCCAGCGCAGGTTTGCCGTCCGGTCCGATCTTCGGTTCGAGCCATGAGGCGCCGGGATGCGCGATCATGGAGAGATCGGCACGAACGGTCGCTTCGAGCTCTGTCAGCGTGACGCTCATGCCGCGAGCCAGCCTCCGTCGACCACCATCACGGTGCCGGTCGTGAACGACGACGCATCGCTCGCAAGATGCAGCGCGGTCTGAGCGATTTCTTCCGCCTGACCGAAGCGCTTCATGGCGTGGCGGTTGCGGGAGGCTTCGCGCACCTCGTCCGAATTGGCGTGGCGGGCAAAGCTGCGGCGAAGCATCGGCGTGTCGATTGCGCCGGGCGCAATCGCGTTGATGCGGATGCCGTCGATCGCGAAATCCACCGCCATCGTCCGGGTCAGGCTGACGATCGCGCCCTTGGCGGCGATATAGGCGCTGTTGCCCTTGCCGCCGGCGATGGCAAGCTGCGATGCCAGCGTGATGATCGAGCCGCCCTTCTGCCGCTGCATCTGCGGTATAGCAGCTCGCGCCCACAGCCACGTGCCCCCGACATTGGCGCGGAACACCGCATCCCAGTCTTCCGGACTCGTCGTCAGCACCGTGCCGCCACAGGAGAAGCCGGCGGCCGTCATCAGGATGTCGAGCCGGCCGTGTCGTGCGACGACATCACCGACAACGGTCTCGGCAAAAGCGGCATCGCCGACATCACCGACATGTGTCGTGGCCTCGCCAATCAGGCCCAGCGTCTCCTCAAGCCCCGCGGCATCGCGATCGACCAGCGCGAGACGCGCGCCCTCCTCTGCAAACAGCTTTGCGCTGGCGCGGCCGATGCCCGAAGCTGCTCCCGTGATGATGGCCGTGCGTCCCTGCAGCCGCATCTCAGATCCACTCCTTGTGCTGCTTCAGCCAGCCACTCATCGCGGCGGCGGACTCGGCACAGCCGAACCGTGCGCGCCAGCCAAACTCATCCGCCATCCGCGCAACCGAGAGCGGTGCGCGATGGGGCCCATGCAGCTTGATGGCGGTCGTCTCTCCGGCCGCCGCGAGCCTGCATTGCAGGCCGGGATTTAGCGCCGCAAAGGTCTTGCCCCATTCCAGCGCCGGCCATAGCCCGCCGCTGGAGATGTTGTAGAGCCGATGGCGTGGCCGCTCCGCTTCAATCAACACTGCCACGGCTTCCGCGGCATCCGGAGCGTAGATCCAGTCCCTCATGCCCGTTTCAGGCATAATTGCTGGCTCGCCGCTGGCAAACGCAGCCAGGATCTGGTACTGGAGACTTGGCGTGTCGCGTACCGAGCCGGGCCGCTCCCATGGACCGAACACGGCGCTCAGACGCACGCTCAGGAAATCGCCGCCAAAGAGTTCGGCATGGCGAGCGACAGAGCGCTCCGAGGTGAACTTGCTGATCGCATAGAACGAGATGGGATCGCAGGGCGTCTCCTCGTCCAGAATGTCGACCCGCCCACCGGATGCGCCATAGGCCGATGCCGACGACAGATTGACGACACGGCGAACGCCATGACGGATCGCCGCGAGCAGGATGGGGATTTGCGCCATCACGTTAATTTCGAGAACGCGCGAGGTCGACGCTCGCTCGAGTTCATCGCCGGCCGTCACCGCCGCGCCCAGCACGATCGCATCGCAGCCCGCGGCAATGAGGGCGTCGATGGTGCCTGCGTCGGTGATATCCCCCTGCACGGCTTTGAGCCGTGCACCGTAGTCAGCAAGCGATCGCCGCGCGGATGGCGGCAACTCCGCGCGGTCATACAGCGTAACGTCATGCCCGCGCGCGAGCAGCACCTCGGCAAGATTGAGGCCGACAAAGCCGGTGCCGCCGAAGATGACGATCTTCATCGCGCGCGATCCACCATCACAGCAGCTTCGCCCCGAAATTCCGCTCGGGATCCATGTCGGCGACGAGCCGCCCCGTCGGCTTTGCCGCCTCGCCGCCGCTGCGCGCCAGGAATTTTCCGCTGCCGGCGGACGCGAGGCACTTGTTGCCGTCGATGATCACCCGGCCGCGCGAGAGAACGCTAACCGGCCAGCCCTTCAGCTTGCGACCTGCAAACGGCGTGTAGCCGGCGAGGTCGTGCATCATCTCGTCGGCGATCACAGTCTCGCGGTTGGGATCCCAGATCGCAATATCGGCATCAGCGCCGACCGCGATCGAGCCCTTGCGCGGATGCAGATTGTAGATTTTTGCCGGCGCGGTCGAAGTCAATTCGACGAACTTTTCCAGGCCGAGCCGACCCTTCGACACCATCGCGTCGAACAGCAGCGGCAGCCGCAGCTCCAGTCCGGGCAGGCCGTTCGCGACCTGCTTGAAGTTCGGATTGGGTCCGGCGCGCAGCTTGCCGGTCTCGTCGTAGCGATACGGCGCATGATCGGACGAGATGGTCTGGAGATCGCCGAGCGACAGCGCCTGCCACAGCGCTTCCTGGTCGGCATGCGTGCGCGGCGGCGGACTGCACATCCACTTGGCGCCCTCGGCGCCCGGCTTGTCGAGATCGTTTGCGGTGAGGAACAGATATTGCGGACAGGTCTCGGCGTAGACCTTCAACCCCTGCCCGCGCGAATCGCGGATCACCTTGGCGCCTTCGGCCGTGGACACATGGAAGATCATGATGGGCTGGTCGATCAGCGCCGCCATGCCGATCAGTCGCGTAAAGGCTTCCGCTTCCGAGACGCGGGCATGGCTGACGGCGTGGTATTTCGGCATGGTGTAGCCGCGCGCAAGCAGGCGCTTCACCATCCAGGCGATGATGCCGTGATTTTCGGCATGGGCGCACAACATCGCGCCGGACTGGCGCGCGGCCAAGAGGATATCGAGCAATGGCTCGTCGTCGACCTTGAGCCGGTCATAGGTCATGAAGATCTTGATCGAGCCATGGCCCTGCTTCACCAGCGCAGGAATGTGCTCCTCGACCGTCTCCTTGGTCGCATCCGCGATGATCATGTGAAAGGCGTAGTCGATCACGGCGCCCTTCTTGGCCAGCGCGTGATAATCCTCCACCACCTGCGGCAGCTTCATGCCGACATGCTGTGCCGCGAACGGAATTACCGTGGTGGTGCCGCCGAAAGCGGCGGAGACGGTCGCGCTCTCGAAGGTGTCGGCATTCATGATGCCGGCCGCGGACAACTGCTCGATATGCGCGTGGCTGTCGACGCCGCCGGGCAGCACCAGCTTGCCGCGTGCGTCGATCTCGCGCTTGGCCGCCGGAAGCCCGCGGCCGATCGCTGCGATGGTCTCACCGGAGATCGCGACATCGGCCTCGAACACGTCGGTCGTGGTGGCGACGCGGCCGCCGCGAATGATCAGGTCGTAAGTGGGTTCAGTCATGAGGCACTCCATGATATGCCTGAGCTACGTGATCGCCATTTCAAGGGAAGACCAACATGCCCCGGCCGCGCATTCTCGTCATCAATCCGAACTCCAACCCTGCGGTCACGCAAGGGCTGGAGGACGCCTTGAAGCCGCTCGGCTTCGAGGGCGGGCCGGAACTGGTCTGCCAGTCGCTGGCCGAGGGTCCGTTCGGCATTGAAAGTCAGGCCGACGTCGACGGCGTCGCCATGCCGCTGCGAAAACTGGTCGAAGGCGACAACAGCTCGGCCGCGTTCGTCATCGCCTGCTACAGCGATCCCGGGCTTCAGGTCTGCCGCGAAGGCACCGACCGGCCCGTGTTCGGCATCGCCGAGTGTGGCGTGCTGACGGCGCTGGCCCGCGCCGAAACCTTCGGCGTCATCGCGATTGCCCAGCGCTCGATCCCACGCCACATGCGCTATCTCAGGCAAATGGGCCTGACAGAGCGCCTCGCCGGCGAGCGGCCGCTCAACATGAGCGTTGCCGAAACCGCCTCGGGCGAAGGCACGCTCGCCAGGATGATCGAGGTCGGCCGCGCGCTGCGCGACGAGGATGGCGCCCGCGCCATCGTGATGGGCTGCGCCGGAATGGCGCGCCATCGCCGTCCGCTGGAAGAAGCGCTTGGCATTCCCGTGATCGACCCGACACAGGCGGCCGTCACCATGGCACTGGGTACGGTGCAGTTCTCGGCTCACTAGGCGTCCTTCAGCTCTTCGGCGTCCTGCCGCGCGAGCCATTGCGCGTGGCTCTCGCGCGCAAGCGCAAACGTATCCCGCTGCGTGGTATAGAGATTGCCGAACATGCGGCCGATCGGCCGGTAGGCCTCGAGATCGACATACATGTTGGCCTCGTCGACGAGGCCCTCTCGGGCATGAACCCTGAGCACCTCACCGACCAGCAGCTCGCGATCGGGCGAGAAATTCAGCACGACGTGACGGCGGCATTCCAGAGCAAATGGTGCAGCCGCAAGGCGCGGCACCTTCACGTCAACTGAGGGAAGCGTCGCAAGCCCGGTCGCCGCGACCTCGCTGTCGCCAGAGGGAAAATCGACCGCGCAATCATTCATCGCGGCAGACAGTGCCTCATCCACCATGTGAACCACGAACTCGCCGTCACGATGGATGTTGCGTGTCGTATCCTTCGGACTGTGATCCGGCTTGTGCTGGAACCCGAGCACGATCAGCGCGGGGCTTTCGGAGAAGACATTGAAGAAGCTGAAGGGCGCGGCATTCACCGCTCCGTTCGCGTCCAGCGTCGTTACCAGCGCGATCGGCCGCGGCACGACCACGCCGCAAAGCAGCTTGTAGCGGTCGCGCGGATCGAGCTCGCGCAAGGAAATGCCGGATGTGCCCTTGTCCGCCATCGGCGTCACTTCTCCGGCGGCGGCACCGCGCCGGTCTGGCTGGTGATCAGGCCGTAATGCTCGATGCGGCGATGCTGGGCAAAATTGAAGATCGTGGTCTTGCCGAACGTCGTGGCGTCGAGATCGCAGGCGTGAACCAGGACTTCGTCGCCCTCCGTCTTGGCCTCGGCGACGATCTCGCCATCGGGATCGACGATCAGGCTGCCGCCGAACAGCGGATGGCCGTCCTCGACACCCGCCTTGGCCACCGCGACCACCCAGGTCGCGTTCTGATAGGCGCCGGCCTGCACCGAGAGACGGTTGTGAAACAGCCGCTTCTCGACGCCCTCCTCGCTCTTCTCCGCATTCACCGACGGCGTATTGTAGCCGATCAGCACCATCTCCACGCCCTGCAAGCCCATGACGCGATAGGTCTCGGGCCAGCGCCGGTCGTTGCAGATGGCCATGCCGATGATGCCGCCCAGCTCGCGCCAGACGTTGAAGCCGAGATCGCCCGGCTCGAAGTAACGCTTCTCCAGATGCTGGTGCGACCGCTTGGTGTCGTAGTCCACATGGCCCGGCAGATGGACCTTGCGATATTTGCCGACGATCTTGCCGGACTTGTCGGTCAGGATCGCGGTGTTGAAGTGATGCCCGTCCGGCGTCAGCTCGGCATAGCCGAAATTCATCGCCATCTGATGCTGCGCCGCACGCTCGAACAGCGGTTTGGTCGCCGCATTCGGCATCTCGCGCTCGAACCAGATGTCGGCCTCCGCCCGGTCCTCCGAATACCAGCGCGGAAAGAACGTCGTCAGTGCCAGTTCCGGATAGACGATCAGGTCGGCGCCTTTTGCTTTTGCCTCGTCCATCAGCGCGATCATGCGCCTGACCACGGCCTCGCGGCTGTCGGCCTTCTGGATCGGGCCCATCTGGGCGGCGGCAACAGTGACGATACGCATCAGCGAGTTCCTGATTTCTTGGTGAGGCTGGGGATCGCAGCTTGAGGGGCGTGCCGGCGCGCGCAGCATAACGCGGTCTTGCGCCGTTTTTCCAGCCAAGCAGCTTTCATGCCGTCCGCCCCCATTCGGCATCCTGCAAAAGCCGCCAGTTGATCTTGTTGCTTGCGGTGCGCGGCAGCTCATCGACGAAGACGACGGCACGCGGCGCCTTGTAGCTTGCCATCGCGCCGCGGGCCCAACCGACGATGTCGTCCGCCGAAATCGTCGCGCGCGCCGCTTCGTCCAGCACCACCAGCGCCTTGATGGTCTCACCGCGGTAGTCGTCGGGGGCCGAGACGATGCAGCATTCCCGGATGGCGCGGTTCTGGTACATCGCGGCCTCGACCTCGGCCGGCCACACCTTGAAGCCGCTGACATTGATCATCCGCTTCAGGCGGTCGACCGCGAAGAAATAGCCGTCGGCATCGCGATAGCCGAGATCGCCCGTGCGCAGGAACCGCTTTCCCGAGAGCTCGATGAAGGACTCAGCGTCGGCCTGTGGCCTGCTCCAGTAGCCTTGCAGCACCTGCGGCCCGTGCACGACAATCTCGCCGACGACATTGTCGTCGAGCTCGATCAAGGTCTCGGGATCGACGACCCTCGCATCGGTCTCGTGCACGGCAATGCCGAGACACTGGCGCTTCGGGGCCGCCATCGGATTGAGATGGGTCGGCGACATCGTCTCGGTCATGCCGTAGCCCTCGACGAAATCGAGGCCGAAGCGGCCTTTGAGTCGTTCGGCCACCGCGGTTGGCATTGCCGCGCCACCGCCGGTCAGCACCTTGAGT
This sequence comes from Bradyrhizobium sp. P3_C3, assembly GCF_056402655.1. Lineage (NCBI taxonomy): Bacteria > Pseudomonadati > Pseudomonadota > Alphaproteobacteria > Hyphomicrobiales > Nitrobacteraceae > Bradyrhizobium > Bradyrhizobium sp. P3_C3. Next base: position 130,975 of record NZ_JBFUGY010000006.1, read on the forward strand.
TTCGCAAAACACCGGTCTCGGAACCGGACGCTGGCGAGCACATCGACGATCATGGTCGGTGCCGCGTTCCAGAACGTGACGCCGTAGGTCTCGAACAGATCCGGCAGCAGATCCTTGTCCCAGCGCGCCATCAACAGCAGCGTGGCGCCCGTGACCACCGCGGCATTCATCGAGCCCTGCATGCCCGCGACGTGGAACAGGGGCATGAAGCCGGTCATCACGTCGTCGCCGTCGAGCCCATACCAGCGTGCCTGCAAGACGGCCGTGAACAGCGCGCTGCGATGCGTATGCATGCAGGCCTTGGGCTTGCCTGTTGTCCCCGACGTATAGGGCAGGATCATTAGATCGTCCGGCCCCGCGCTCATCGGATCAGGCTGGAAGCCTTTCGTGATCGCAGACGACCAGGAATACCAGCCCGATGACGACGGCACGTCCGCCGGCGCCTCGGTAACGCATGACGGCAGCGTGTAGGGCGTGGCGGCCGGCACCTCGTCGCGATATTGCGCAACGACCGCATACGCGACGACCTCGCCCACCAGCGGCGCGAATATTTCGCTCAATTCGCTTCCAATGATCGCGACCCTGGCGCCACTGTCTTCGGCGAGATACGCGATCTCGGCCGTCTTGTTCATCGGATTGACCGGCACGATCACGGCGTCCGCCCGCATCACCGCGTAGTAGGCGATGACATATTGCGGCGAGTTTTGCAGCGCGATCATAACGCGGTCGCCGCGCTTCACGCCGCAAGCGTTCTGCAGGAAGCTGGCTAAGGCATCGACCCGCTCGCGTAGCTCGGCATAGCTCAGGCTCGCACCATAAAACACCGTCGCCGGATGCGATGGGCGATCCTTCGCCGCACGCGCCAGCGCCTCGTAAAGCGTCCCCTCCGGCATCGCGAGATGCCAGGGCTCGTCCGCCGGCCAGGCCGGCGAGCGGTAGGATGCTGCGGGGTCAGCGCTCACCCGTGCTCCTCGTCTGCGATATCGAGGCCGTGGTCGAGCGCATCCAGCAGCCGCTCGGCTTCGTGCTCGGAGATCACCAGCGGCGGCGCCAGGAACAGCGAGGCCTGCTCGCCGCTGGTGCCGATCACGGCACCCGCCTCCAACGCCCGCTCTGCGACGCGCGAGGCGATCGGCACCTCGGTGGTGTCGGCATGCCAGGCGCGCCAATCCGGGCCGTGCAGCTCCACCGTCCAGTGCAGCCCCTGCCCCGCCACCCGCTGCACGCTCGGATGTTTTTGCGCGATCGCGAGCAGGCGGCGGGTGAACAGCTTTTCGAGCTTCTGGACGTGCTCCAGAATCTTGTCGTCGCTGACGACCTTCAGGTATGCGCTGACGGCGGCCATGCTGATGGGATGGCCGCGCAGCGTGCCGTAATTCTGCCAGCTCGTGCCCTTGAGCCGCTCGACGATGTCTTTCGACACCAGGACCGCCGCGACCGCAGCCGCTCCGCCGCCGAGCGATTTTCCGAGCGTCACGATATCGGGGCGGCTCTCCGCGCCCTGGAAGGCGAACCAGCGGCCTGCGCGGCCTGCGCCGGTGACGACCTCGTCCGCGATCCAGTAGGAACCTGCCTGCCGCGCGCAGCGCGCCACCTCGTCCTGATAGGCATCGTCGTAGTAGATCCCGCCCTGGGTGTAGTCGATGATGGTCGCCGCCGTGTCCGAGAGCAGACGCGTGGCATCGGCCAGATATTCGCTGGGCGGCGTGTTATTGGCCGGCGCGCCGTAGATGGCGCCATCCGGCGCCGGGAGAATCCGCACCGGCGCCATCGGCGCCGGCAGCTTCGAGCCGCCTGCGTGCACCGCGAGGCCGCCGTGCCATTGCGGCTGCACCGTCATGCTGCGCGACAAGCCAGTGATGCCGTGATAGGCGCGCTCGCGCGTCGCCAGCGCAGACCGCTGCGTCAGCGCCTGGCAGAGCGACAGYGCCATGTCGTTGGCCTCGCTGCCGCTGATGCAGAAGCGCACCGCGCCGACCCAATCCTCTTCACCCTTGAACGCGGTCGCCATCAGGTCGTCGGCGGCCTGCTCGCGGCCGACCCAGGTCCAGCCTTCGTTGACAACAGGCGTATCGGCCGCGCGGCGGATCGCCTCCACCATCGCGGGATGGCGATGGCCGAGGCCGCCGCCGGTGTTGCTGCCGTCAATCAGCTTGCGGCCATCGGACAGGTGAAAGTAGACGCCCTCGCCGCCGACGACGGCCATCGGCGCGGCTTCGCCTGCGTTCAACCCGGTTCGCAACAATCTGCTCATCGCAATCCCCTCACTCGGCGGCCGCGGCGCCATAGCCGCCGCCGCCGCACATCTCGATCGTGACGAGATCGTCTTGCTGCAACACCAGGTTCGATTTGCCGTCGATGGCGACGTTCGCGCCCTGCCTGATCAGCGAGATGCGGCAGGCCTTGCCGGCTTCGCCGCCCTGCATGCCGAACGGCGCAATCACCATGCGCTCGATGCAGGTGGTCAGGTGCATCGAGGGTGCGAGGATGCGATAGGTGCGAACGGAGCCGTCACCGCCGCGATGAGCCCCCGCGCCGCCGGACTGCCGGCGAATGGCCTGCTGCTCCAGGCGGATCGCGTAGCTCGCCTCGATCACCTCGACCGGCGTGTTCGACGTATTGGAGAGATGCACGCGCGTTGCCGACATGCCGGCCCGGTCATGCCGCGCACCCTCGCCGCCGCCGTGGACCTCGTAGAGCATTTTCCACGAACCGTTCTGACGCGGCTCGGCAAAGAACAAAACGCCCGCGGTGGTCGCCCCGCCGGCCGACAGACGCTCAGGGATGGTGTCCTGCATCGCGCGAAAAATCGCATCGACGATGCGCATGGACGTCTCGTGGTTGCCGGCGGCAACGGACGCCATCCAGCCCGGCTCTAGGATCGAGCCCGGGCGCGTGATGATGGTCAAAGGCCGGAGCGCGCCCGCATTCTGGTGCATGTCGCGCCCGCTCATGATGCGTGCGGCATAGGCGACAGCTGAGCGCGCCATGAACGGCGTCGTGTTGCAGAAATTGGAGACGCGATCGCAACTGCCGGAGAGGTCGAAGGTCGCCTCGTCGCCGCGAATGGTGATTTTCACATGGATGCGCGCAGGTGCATTGTTGATGCTGCCGTCGTCGAGATAGTCCTCGCCCTCGTAGACGCCGTCCGGCAGGTCGCGGAGCGCCTCCCGCATCTCGATTTCCGAGAGATCGTGCAGGCGCGACTGCGTCGCCGTGAACACCGCCTTGCTGTGCTCGCGGCAGAGCTCGACAATGCGCTTCTCGCCGGCCTTCGTCGCGGCGATCTGGGCGAGCAGATCGCCCTCGCAGGACTCTGGGTCGCGGACGTTGGCCTTGAGCAGCTGCACGATCGGCGTGTTGACGCCGGCCGATGTCGCGATCAGCACCGGCGGAATCCGCATCGCCTCCTGGAAAGTGTCGATCGCCTTGGCAAAATAGCTGCCGGGCCAGGTTCCGCCGATGTCGGGCCAGTGCGCGAGGCTCACCGCGAACGCCACGATCTCGCCGTCGACGAAGACGGGGCGCACCACCTTGACGTCGTTGAGATGATTGCCGCCGAGCGCGCCGACATTGTAGATCAGCACGTCGCCGTCGTTCAGGCTCTCGACCGGAACGACCTTCAAGAGTTCGGGGATCGTGTAAGCCATCGCGCCGAGATGAATCGGGATGTCGCGGCCCTGCCCGACCAGGCCGCCGCGGCCATCCGTGATTGCTGATGAGAGATCGCCGGCCTCGCGCAGCAGCGGCGAGCGCGCCGAGCGCGTCATCACCAGGCTCATTTCCTCGGCCGCGGCCGAGAGCCCGTGCCTGATAACCTCGACGACGAACGGATCGAGCTTCATGCCGCCCTCCGCGTCAGGAACAGATTACCTGATACATCGGGTTTAGCTTGCCAGCCCGGCGGGACCACCACCGTTGACCATGCGTCCTCGATGATCGCGGGGCCGCTGACGACATCGGTCAATTTGGCGCGATCGATGATCGCGGTCGGGATATCGTGGAGGCCGTCGAATGAGCAGGCGCGCTTGCCTGACGACACCGCCCTCACCGCAGTCGCCGGCCGGCTCACCACCGTCGTCGACGGGCGCCGTGCCTGCACGCGCACGGATTCGATGACGCAGGGCTCACTGGTCGCGTAGCCGAACAGTTCGTGGTGCCGCGCCAGAAAGTCCTTCTTCAGCGTGGTCACGTCGAGCGGCAACGTGAACGGCACCGGAATGGCATCATTCTGCGCCGCGTAGCGCATCAGCGCCACCAGCTCGACCTGGATCTCCGCCTCGGCGACACCGTTGGCGATCAGCGGCGCGGAAGCGTCGTCCATCAACGTCCCGATCCGCTCCGACACGCGCGCGAGATCGATACCGTCGAGGGCAGCGCGTAGCGTCTGCTGCTGGAGGAAGCTGAAATCGGCGGTGAGACAACCCAGCGCCGAGAACGCGCTCGATGCGCTGGGCACCACGACCGCTGCAATCCCGTAGAGATCGGCAAGGCCTGCGGCATGCATCGGACCGCCACCGCCGAAGGCGAGCAGCGTGCAGTCGCGGCCATCGATACCGCGCTCGACCGTGACGCGGCGAAGCGCACGGGCCATCGTCGCATTGGCGACCTTGATGATGCCGAGCGCGGTTTCGGTCAGGCTCAGCCCCAGCGAGCACGCGATCGGTTCGATGACGCGTTCCGCTGCCTTGATGTCGATGCCGATGCGGTCGCCAAGCTTGGTCTCGGGATTGAGATAGCCCAGCACGGCATTGGCGTCGGTGATGGTCGGCTCAAGGCCGCCGCGGCCATAGCAGGCCGGCCCCGGCTCGGAGCCGGCGCTCTCAGGCCCGACCGTCAGGCCGCCGGGACCGTTTCGCACGATCGATCCGCCGCCGGCCCCAATGGAATGGACCGCGAGCATCGGCTGGCGCAGCGGCTTGTCGCCGAGCATGCGGCCGTCGGTCATCTCGGCCTGGCCATCGACGATCAGGCAGACGTCCGTCGTGGTGCCACCCATATCGAAGGTGAGCATGCGCGATGTGCCGAGCTGGCGCGCGATGCTGACCGATGCGGAGACGCCGGCCGCGGGGCCCGACATCGCCATCACCAGCGGCCGGCGCTTCACGGCCGAGATCGGGACCATGGCTCCGGCCGAATGAAACACCTGCAAGCCGGCGCCGATCGGCAGCCGCTGCTCCAGCTCGCTGAGATATTCCACCGCGATCGGCATCGCGGCCGCGTTGAACACGGTGGCCGAGGTCCGCTCATATTCGCGAGCCTCGGGATTGACCTCGTGCGACAGCGAGACATGGGCGGCGACGCCCTTGAGCCGTTCGCCGAGCATCTTTTCGTGGACGGGATTGGCATAGGCGTGAAGCAGCGCCACGGCGACGCTCTGCACGCCGGTCTGCTTCAGCCAGGCCACCAGGCGCTCGATCTCGGTCTCGTCCAGCGCCTTCAGCACCCGCCCCTCATGATCGAGGCGCTCGGCGAGCCCAAAGCATCGTTCGGGCGGCACCAGCGGCGGCGATTTCGGCGGAATGTCGAGACGATAGAGATCGCGGCGGCGATAGCGCGCGATCTCCAGCACATCGGCGAACCCTTCGGTCGCGACCAGCGCGACCTTCGGCAGCCGGTTCTCGACGATGGCGTTGGTGACGCGCGTGGTGCCGTGCACGAAGCGCTTGACCTCGCTCTTGCGCAGGCCCACCGCCTCGATCGCCTCCAGCATCGCCTGAACCGGCGCGTCGGGGCGCGACGGCACTTTTGCGATCCGCGCCTCCGCGGAGTCGCGCCTGATCGCAATGATGTCGGTGAAGGTGCCACCGATATCGGTGCCGACTTCCCATTGATTTTCGGAGGAACTCATGTGCGGGGTCAGTTACGGATGACGTCCGAACCGGACGCCGGGTGCTTGCCGTCCATCGCAACGTCCAATGCCGATCCGAGAGCGCTCATCATCATCCCCTGTCATGCCACCGCCTGCGAGCGTGCGACAGAGCGATGGGCTCGGGATAGGGCCAGAGTTGTCGCAAACCACTAGACCAGCGCAGGACCGACATCATGCAGCGCAACACCGGCTGCACGTTTTGGTGCAGCCATGCCCGCGCAGAGAGCACACGAACGCGAACCGTTCCACGCGACAAACGTGCAGCGCACCAAGGATTTCTCCGCGCAAATCGTGACGCCCGCTGCACTGCAATCGGAACACTCAAAAACATCTGTCTAATTTGCAGGCGATTGAACGGCGATGCGGGATAGCCGCATGCCTACGAGCTATGCACGACGGTCGGCTCAGCTTCTCTTTATTGTACGAACAGTAAGAGAGGATATTGCCGGGTCGGATGGTGCGTTGCGGCGACCGCTGCCGATGCGAGCCGCGATTCTCGCAAGCAGCAGCGCGGCGTCCTCGACCCGCAGCCGCCCGTAGCCGAACACCAGGCCCTGCCGCGTCGGCTGCTCCAGAAAGTTTTGCGAGAGCGGCTGGACGTGGATGCCGGCCTGCTTCAGCACCGCGGCCGCTTCTCGGTCGCTCATGCGTGCCTGCATTGCTTCAGTGAACAGCGCCACCAGATGCAATCCGGTGACGGCGGAGGATACGGTGAGATCGTCAGGCATCAGCGCTGTGATCGCATCGATCAGTGCCTTCCGGCGTGCGGCGTAGATCCGCCGCATCCCGCGCAGATGCCGCAGCAGGTGCCCTTCCCGCATGAACTCGGCCAGCGCGAGCTGACCGATGCCGGAGGTGTGCACATCGATGCGCGCGCGGCCCTTGGAAAAGCCCTCGACGAAATGCCTGTTGGCGACGATGTAGCCGAGCCGCAAATTCGGCATCATGATCTTCGAGAAGGTGCCGAAATAGATCACCCGCCCCTCGCGATCGAGCGAGCGCAGCGAGGCGATCATGCTGTCCTGGTGCCTGAACTCCGAATTGTAATCGTCCTCGATCACCCAGACGTCGTTCTTGTTGGCCCAGTCGAGCAGCTCGAGCCGCCGCTCCAGCCCCATGCTGACGCCGAGCGGATATTGATGCGACGGCGTGACCACGATCAGCTTCGCACCCGGCGCGCGCCTGATACCTTCGGAGACGACGAGGCCCTTGTCATCGACGGGAATTGGAACGAGCTTCGCGCCGGCGGCCGTGAGCGCCCACCGGGCCTCGACGAAGCCGGGCTCCTCGACCCACACCTCGTCGCCGGGATCGAGGATCATCCGGCTGCAGAAATCAAGCGCGCCCGATGTGCCTGAGGTGACGACGACCTCTTCCGGCGAGCAGACGAGCCCGCGCACCGAGCCGAGGAAGTTCGCGATCTCGCTCCGCAAGCGCGGATGGCCCTCCGAGGGAAGATCGAGACACTCCTGCTCTCTTGGATTTTGCCAGGACTGGCGCAACAGGCGCGACCAGTCCTTGAATGGGAAGGTCGAGATGTCAGGCGCGCCCGGGCTGAATTCCGACGGCCAGTTGGTCTCGTAGTCGAAGGCAAGCAGCGAGCGCCAGCGCTCCGACATGTGGGCGGGCTTGGGCGCGGGCGACGTCGCGGATGAAGGCGCGGCATGTGGGGTCGCCACTGACGCCACCATGACACTGCCGCGCGGCATCGATTCAAGATAGCCCTCGGCGTAGAGCAGATCCCAGGCGGTCAACACTACCGTGCGCGAGCAGCCCAGTTCGCGCGCGATCTCGCGCGAGCCGAGGAACTGCGTTCCGGCCGGAAAGGTGCCGCGCAAAATGCCGTCGCGGATGTGCGCCGCGATCTGCAGATGCAGCGGCACCGCCGAATTCCGGTCGATATGCATCCCGGCAAGGGACACGCGCTTGCTCGGGTGACGGCTGTTGTCCATGTCTCGCCCGTCAGGCAACGCAGGTCTATCCAGCGTCATTCCGGGGCGCGCCACTTGGCGCGAGCCCGGAATCCATTTCCCCTCTTTGCGCGCGGCGCGATGGATTCCGGGTTCGCGCTTCGCGCGCCCCGGAACGACAACGCGCCTCTTCCTTACGCGCTCGCCTGGGTCACGAACTTCGTGTTCAGGTAACCCTCGATCGCCTCGAGGCCACCCTCGGAGCCGAAGCCGGAATCCTTGATGCCGCCGAACGGCACTTCCGGCAGCGCGAGGCCGTGGTGGTTGATCGACACCATGCCGCTCTCGATGTCGGAGCCGATCGCCTGCATCGTTTTGGTCGAGGTCGTGTAGGCATAGGCCGCAAGGCCGTAAGGCAGGCGGTTCGCCTCGGCCACCACCTCGTCATAGCTGCGGAACGAGGTGATCGGCGCAAGCGGGCCGAACGGCTCCTCGTTCATGATGCGGGCATCGCGCGGCACGTCAGTGATCACAGTCGGCTCGAAGAAGAAGCCTTCGTTGCCGATGCGCTTGCCGCCGGCCTGCACCTTGGCGCCGCGCTGCACAGCGTCGGAGACCAGACCTTCCATGGCGTCGACGCGTCGCGGGTTCGCCAGCGGACCCATGCGGGTGTCCTTGTCGAGGCCGTTGCCGACCTTGAGGCTCTTGGCGGCCGCGACGAACTTGTCGACGAAGGGCTGATAGACGCTCTCATGCACCAGGAAACGCGTCGGCGAGACGCAGACCTGGCCGGCGTTGCGGAACTTGTTGGCCGAGAGGATCTTGGCGGCGTTGTCGAGGTCCGCGTCCGCAAACACGATCGCCGGCGCGTGGCCGCCGAGCTCCATGGTGACGCGCTTCATGTGCAGGCCCGCGAGTGCGGCCAGATGCTTGCCGACCGCGGTCGAGCCGGTAAAACTGATCTTGCGGATGATCGGGTGCGGAATGAGATATTCGGATACTTCCGACGGCACGCCGAACACCAGCTGGACGACGCCGGCCGGAATGCCCGCGTCGGCATAGGCGCGCACCAGCTCCATGCAGCTTGCCGGGGTTTCTTCCGGGCCCTTGACGATGATCGAGCAGCCGGCGGCAAGCGCGGCCGAGATCTTGCGGACCGCCTGGTTGATCGGGAAATTCCAGGGCGTGAACGCGGCGACCGGGCCGACCGGCTCCTTGGTCACGAGCTGGGAGACGTTGCCCATCCGCGGCGGCACGATGCGGCCATAGGCGCGGCGGGCTTCTTCGGAGAACCAGTCGATGAGGTCGCCGGCGAGCATGGTCTCGCCCTGCGCTTCCACGACCGGCTTGCCCTGCTCCATGGTCATCACGGGTGCGATCTCGGCGGCGCGCGAGCGGATGATGTCGGCGGCCTTGCGCATCAGCTTGTAGCGGTCGAACGGCGAGGTCTTGCGCCAGATCTCGAAGCCGGCCTTGGCGGCCTCCAGCGCGCGGTCAAGGTCCTGGCGCGAGGCGTGCGGGGTCTTGCCGATCGGCTGGCCGGTGGCGGGGTTGAGGATGTCCTCCGACTTGCCGGAGGTGCCGTCGGTCCACTCGCCGGCGATGAACATCTGAACTTTCGGGTACATCCCTGGTGTCTCCTGCATGATTTCGGCGGCGATCAGCATTGGCGCCCGACCGCCTAACAAGTGGGCGCAGAGCTACACCGAAAGGCGGCCGGCGAAAAGGGATCAATGATGTCGCAGCAGCACGAGGATGGTATGCGCAACAGACGACATGGCGTCGTCCCGATGCGATTATTTTTCCGTCACACCAGGCTCGACTTGCCGCGGCTGAGCACCTCGCCCGCGCCCTTGTCGCCGACGATCTTGCCCTGCTCGTACACCACGCGGCCCCGCGCGATGGTGGTGACAGGCCAGCCGGTGACGTCAAAGCCCTCCCACGGCGTATAGTCCGCGCCGTGGTGCAGGTCGGCCTGCCGGATCGGCTTCTTCAATTTGGGATCCCATAGAACGACGTCGGCGTCGAAGCCGACGCCAATCGAGCCCTTGCGCGGATAGAGACCGTAGATCCGCGCATGATTGGTCGCAGTCAGCTCGACGAATTTCTGCAAGCTGATCCGCCCCTTCGACACGCCCTCGGAGAACAGGATCGGCAACCGGGTCTCGACGCCGGGGATGCCGTTCGGCACCCAGCGGAACGAGGTGCGGGAATTCGGCGTCAGCTTGCCCTTGGGATCGTCGTAGCGGAACGGGCAGTGATCGGACGAAAAGGTTTGGAACACGCCGGTGGTGATGCCTTCCCAGATCGCCTGCTGGCTTTCGGCATCGCGCGGCGGCGGCGAGCAGACATACTTTGCGCCTGACATGTCCATGTTCAGGCCTTTCATGTCGTCGGCCGTCAGCGTGATGTATTGCGGACAAGTCTCGGCATGCACCGGCAATCCGCGCTGCTGGGCCCAGCGCACCTGCTCCATCGCCTCGCGCCCGGAGACGTGGACGATCATGATGGGAACGCCGATCACCTCGGCATGGCTGATGGCGCGATGCGTCGCCTCGCGCTCGACGGCCTGCGGCCGCGACACGCCGTGATAATAGGGCGCGATATGGCCCTCGCGTTCGAGCTTGGCGGTGAGGAAACGGATCGCGTCGTAGCCCTCGCAATGGACCATGACCAGCGCCTCCTCGCGGCGCGCGACGTCGAACACTTCCAGCAACTGCTTGTCGCTGAGCACGAGGTCGTCATAGGTCATGAACACCTTGAACGAAGTGTAGCCATCCTTGACGAGAGCCGGCAGCTCCCCGAGCACGACTGCGGTGGGGTCGGAGATGATGAGGTGGAAGGCGGTGTCGATGTAGCACTCGCCCTCGGCGAGCTTGCGGTAGTTCTCGACGCAGGTGCGCAGCGACGTCCCCTTCTCCTGGAGCGCGAAGGGCAGCACCATGGTGTTGCCGCCGGCCGCCGCCGCGCGCGTTGCCGAAGCAAAATCGTCGGCCATCACGACATCGGGTCCGGAGGCCTGGGAGATGTGGACGTGGCTGTCGATCCCGCCCGGCAGCGCCAGCAGACCTGTCGCGTCGATCTCGCGCGCCGCACCTTCAATGCGGTCGGCGATGTTGACGATGCGTCCGTCGCGAATGCCGATATCGGCGCGAAACTCGTCGCTGGCCGTCACGATGGTGCCGCCGCGAATGGCGAGATCGAGCTGCGTCACAGGAGGGCTCCGTCACTTGATGATCGCGGATGTCTGGAAGATCCGGCCCCACGCCGCAAGGGCCGCGATGTCGCCACCGGCGAGTTCGAGCGTCCGCCACAGCGTGACCGCGACCGAGTCCAGCACGGCGATGCCCAACTCCCGTTCGAGCGCGGCCGCCAGCGCGGCGCCGTCGAGATTGGTGCAGAGAATGACGACGGCATCGGCGCCGTCCGCCGCGACCGCGCGGATCATGTCGGCGATCGTCGCGGGCGTGACTCACCGAAGGAACAATTATCGCGCAGGCCGAGATGCCGCTCGGCATGAGGGGCGATCCCCTCCTCGGCCCAGACTTCGCCGATCCGCCGTTGCACGTCGTCCGTATAGGGTGAGACCAGGCCGACGCGTCCGGCGCCGAGCGCGCGGACGGCGTCTATACAGGCGAGCGTGGAGGTCGTCGCCGGGACATCGGTCCGCGCCGCGATCGCCTCGCACAGGCTCCGGTCGCGGCCGATACCGAGCCAGCTTGCCGACGTGCCGTTCCAGGCAATGGCATCGACCCTGGCATCCGCCAGCAGATCCGCCGCCGGCAGCATCACCGAGGCATCGAACTGGTTCAGCGCCGCGGCATCGAGCGCGATCTCGGTAACGCGGAAGCGCGAGAAATGAGCGGTGACGCCGGCCACGCCATGCAGCATGGAACTGGTGACGGGCTCCAGCACCGAGTTGGACGACGGGGTCATCATGCCGAGACGCTTGCGCTGAATTGACATCGATCACGATCGCCCCATTGAGAGAGCGCACCGCGGCGCCCCCCTCGGACGATCATCCGCGCCTGCCATCGCCCGCGCAACCCGCAATTTGCATGGCGCATATGATTTGTTCGATACGCAGCTCAAGCCGCGAAGGTCGACCGCAAGCGCCGCCAGCCGATGACGATGCCGGTGACAGAAAATGCCAGCCCCAGCAAGCAGAGCCCGACGACCAGGATATCGCGCAGACGCGGATGCGCCATGAGAACGGGAAAATCGAGCGTGTGAAGCGCGCTATAGAACCAGCGATGGGCGCGCCGCGAGGCATCCAGTCTTTGCAGCACGCGGCCGTCGGCACCGTCGATGTCGAACCAGAGGTCGCCGCATCGGGAGCGATAGACGGGCGCTCCGGGGACAGCCGAGTGCGCGAGATAGTCGTCATTGTCGGCTAGAACGGACGGGGCGCCGCAACCCGGCGCAAGGCGCGTCGTCAGGTCATGGACATCCTTCTCGCCGAGGAATGCCAGCTGCCGGCTGCGGCTCGCCTCCTCCGTTTTGGTTAAGGTCTGACTGGCGAGGCCGATCCGGTCGCGCCGGTAGACAACACCGTTGACGTCGAACCATTCGACTTCGCTAGCCGATGGCTGACCGACCGGTGGGGCCGTCGTCCAGTCCGGCGCGGCATACACCACGCCTGCTTCGGTCGGGGTCAGCTCCCCGCGCGAGAACAGCCGGCCGTGATCCATCGAGAGCCAGCCACTGAAACTCCAGGTCAGTACGAAAACGGTCGCGACGAGACCAATGATGTGATGCAGTGCGTGCCAGCCGCGATAAGGCGACGAGACCCGACGCCCTCGAATCCTGATCCTGGTAATTCCGAGCACCGCGCCGAGCGTCGCGGCGATAAAAGCCACCAGCGACAATGTCGAGACCACCTGATCCCAAAGGGACCAGTTGCTCCTCAGGACCGTCGGATAGATCCAGTGCAGGACGCTGCCGGCCAAATTCCACCCGCGCTCGCTGCGGGTCGTATCCAGCACGACTTCGCCGGTGCGCGAGGAGACATAGACCTCGGTTCCGGCCGCATCGCCAAGAGCGACGCGCAACAGAGGCCGGTGTCGATCAAAGCCGTTGGGTACGCTCCATTGATCATAATCCGCGCCCGAAGTCATCGCCGCCCGCGCGGCATCGAGCCCGCGTTGCCGGGCATGATCCCGCGCGATACCGACCGCGACGTCGACGGACGTCACCGATGCATCCCGTCCGTCGGAGGCATGGACCGCGCGCACACGCGACGGGTCCGACACGACATAGACCGGCCCGTCGCTCCGCTGGACCAGGCGAACGCGCGTGGCGTCCGCGACCCCGCTCGCGGCGACGGCATCCGCGACCGCAATCCTCACCTCTCCGCCAGCCACCGGCGCGAGCCCGGAAAAACGTTCCGCTTCCGTCAACGACGGAAACGGGACGAAGTGCATCACGATTCCGCTCGCGAACCACATCGCGAACAGCAGGCAGAACGCGATCCCGAGCCAGCGATGCAGCAGCACGATCGCGTTCATCATGTGGTCAGCGCCCTACCATTTGAACGCGGCCGAGAGCTCATAGGTCCTGGGCGCACCGAGCAGGATCTGGTCGGGATAGAACGGATCGCCCCAGATCGCGTAGCGCTTGTCGGTGATGTTGCGCACGCGGAAGCCCAGACGGGCCTGGTCGACCGCGTTGAACACCGTCTTCGGGATGTCGACGAAGGCGTAGACGTCGGCGACGGTGTAGGCCTTCATCGTCACGACGTTGGCATCGGTGTTGTAGCGGTCGCCGACATAGCGGCCCGTGATGCCGAGCTCCACCGGCCAGGGCGTGAAGAACCGGTACGACGCACCGGCATTGGCCACGACACGCGGCACGTTCGGCGGCGTGTTGCCGGAGAACGAACCGCCGACGAAATTGTAGTCGGCGTAGCGCGCATCGACATAGGCGATGTTGCCCCAGAGCCGCAGGGGCTCGATCGGCCGGATGGCCGCAGCGAGCTCGACGCCCTTCGACTCCTGCCGTCCCGCGATGTTGAGCTGCATGCCGCCAGCCGCCGCATAGACGTTCTTGCGCTGGATATCGTAGGCCGAGAACGACCATTCCGCCCTGTTGTTCCACAACAGATGCTTGACGCCCGTCTCATAGGTGCGCGAGGTCGTCAGGTCGAGCGGCTGGGCTGGCCCAAGCAGGAAGATGTTGTTGGCTGAGACATCAGCACCGGTCGCGTACTGACTGAAGAAGGTCAGGCCGGGAACGGCGTCCCAGGTATAGCCAATGCGCCCCGTCGTCGGGACCCAGGACTTCGAGAACGGGAAGTTCGCCTTTTCCAGCCCGGCGGCGTCGGTCGAGTTGCGGTCAAGCCCGATATGCTCGACGCGGAGGCCGCCGACCAGCGCGAAGGTTCGCGTGAGCTTCACCCGGTCCTCGAACGACAGCGCCTCGTTGTCGATGCGCGCGGTCTGCTGCTGCGTCGTGAGCAGGCCGTAAAGGCCACGGTCGGGATTGACGAGCGAGACGTAATCGTCCGGGAAGTTGGCCGCGCCCGGCCTGACGAAATCGAGATAGCTGGACGAAAGTGTCGTGACCAGGCGGTTGTCGAAGCCTGCGATATTAGCGTCCCAAATCAGGTCGGTAATGTTGCCGACAAGGCGTTGGCTATGTGCAACATAGAAGCGCTCGCGATCGACCATGTTCGAGTTGGGCAGGCCCGTACTGGCATTGAAAGCCTCGATCTCGTTGTTGAACCAGGTACGCTCCGCGCCATAGGCATAGGCTTGGCTCTTCAGCGTCAGGTCAGGCGCCAGCTTCAGTTCGAAGCCGCCGCGCAGCCACACCTCTTGTGCCACGTTGCGGTTGTCGAGAACGTTGTAATTGGTGTTGAAGGTACGATCGTCGATCGTGATCGCACCGAGATTCGTTTTGTTGAAGTTCGAGACGTAATTACCCGAAACAATGCCGCTCGTCGCATGCGAACCGCTGAAGGCGATCGGTACCAGCGGTGCGCCCCAATAGGCCTTCGAGCGATCTTCCCGGTACTCGATCGCGCCCCAGATCTTGAGACTGTCGGAGATGCGGTAATTGAGCTGGCCAGACACATCCAGCGTCTTGGTATTGGTGTCGTCGGCAAAGCCATTGAGCGAGGCGCGGCTGATGTCGAAGCGGTAGTCGAGCCCCTGCAAATTGGTGCTGCCGCCCGAGCCGTAATGGACGCCGAACGAGTTGAGCGAATCCCAGGAAAAGTCGGCTTCATTCCGGATCGGCCCGGTGTGTGGCTGCTTCGTGATCAAGTTGATTGCGCCACCGGCGGCACCTTCGCCCGACATCAGCGAGGCCGGGCCTTTCAAAAATTCCACGGCTGCGAGATTGGCCGTATCCGTGATCCGCGAGGTCATGTTCTGCGGACCGATCTTGATGCCGTTGTAGAGCATGTTGATCTGGCTGTTGGTGAAGCCACGCATGGAGAAAGCCGCGGGCTCGGCCGGATTGTCGCCGGAGGTGACACCGACCGCGCCCTGCGCAACCTCCGACACGGTGCGATAGCCCTGCTCCCGCATGGTCTCGGCCGAGATGACTTCGACGGTCGCGGGTGTCTCCTGCACGGTCAGGCCGAGGCGCGAGGCGCTCTCGGCAACCACATTGGTGTTGAGCGGCGTCTGCGCCGCCGCGGTCGGCACGACGGGCTTGGCCGCGGCCGATGCGGCCGCTGGCCTGCGCGATGCTGCGCGGCGTGGGCTCTGCGCGTCCCGGGCCGCCGGCTTTGCCGGTTTGCGGGATTGGGCGGGCGACACCTCGACCGGCGGCAGCGGCTCGCGGGCCTGCTGCGCCAGCGCTGCGGGCAGATCGGCGACTGCRAATGAAGTAAGCGCGGCGGAAGCGAGCAGGAAGCAACGCGGTCGTACAAGACGAATGGAAGACACAGTTCGGGACCTCGGTATGACGTCAGTGGCACGTCACAGCGAACCAGGTCCCACCTCCGGCCTTTGAGCCTTCCGATGAAGCCGAATGTCTGTACTCCCCGACCGACATCTTCGCGTGTGACCACGGCTGACGGCAGGTCTCCTGGCTCGCGGGTCAGTACCTTGCATCGCCTTCCCGGGACCGAGATACCCAGTGGCTCGTGACGCAAGATTCGCCGCTTACAGTTGCGGGGGCAGCCGCGGCATTGGGGACAAAATCCCCGCACCGCATTCCCTTTTCATCCCCACTCGGGGAAACCGTCAAAGCCATCTAGGATTACCAACAAGACAGAGTCAATGTGCCGGTACGACGTTATTACCACAGCGACCAACTTCCTTGGAGATAGGCATGGAAGGCGAGACCTTCCTCTGGCTGATACGGCATGCGCCCGTCGACGGCGTCAAAGGGACGATCCACGCGGCCGACGCGCCCGCCGATCTCGGCGATCGCGTGCAACTGGAGGCGTTGCGGCAGAGGCTCCCGCCAGATGCTGCGAGCTTTGCGAGCCCGGCGCGACGCACGGTTGAGACGGCGCGCGCGCTGGGACTCGAACCCGCGTTGGTGCCCGAATTTGGCGAGCAGGATTTTGGCGACTGGACCGGCCGGCGGCATGACGGGCTCGCCGCGACCGGCGGCGAGGCCTATGCGCAGTTCTGGAGCGATCCGGCGCACGCGCGGCCGCCGGGCGGCGAAAGCTTTGAGGATCAGGTCGCGCGTGTGCGGCTGGGTCTCGCGCAAATCGGCGCCGGCTCAGCAACGCTCGTCGTCCATTCCGGCACCATCCGCGCCGCACTCTGCATTGCGCTGGACCTGACACCACAAGCGGCCCTGCGCTTCGTGATCGATCCGTTTTCACTGACCCGGATCGACCGGCTCGCCACCGGCTGGCGCGTCGTCGCGGTCAATCAGCGCGCGGCTTGAGCCGGGTCAGGCCGGGCGATCCGGTACATTGGCCTGCGCGAAGGTCGCCATGCCGTTGTGAAGGCTGCACGCGAGCCGCACCAGCGGCAGCGCGATGGCCGCACCCGATCCTTCGCCGAGCCTGAGATCGAGGCTGATCAACGGCTGCACGTTCAGCGCACGCAGCACCAGCCGATGCCCCTGCTCCGCCGATTGATGCGACGGCAGCAGGAATGGCTGGCACGACGGGTTCAGCCGCACCGCCGCCAGCGCCGCCACCGATACGATGAAGCCATCGATCAACACGGGAATGCGGGCTTGCGCA
The DNA here is from genome assembly GCF_056402655.1 of Bradyrhizobium sp. P3_C3. Lineage (NCBI taxonomy): Bacteria > Pseudomonadati > Pseudomonadota > Alphaproteobacteria > Hyphomicrobiales > Nitrobacteraceae > Bradyrhizobium > Bradyrhizobium sp. P3_C3. The sequence continues at coordinate 147,917 of NZ_JBFUGY010000006.1, forward strand.
GCCGCAATGATGGCGCCGCAAATCGCCGCGATTTCGAGGCCGCCGACGGCGCACAGGATTTTTTCCGGCGAAGCGCCCGCAATGCCGTGATGCGCAATCGCCGCATCGATCACACCCGCCTTGTGCGCGCGGCCGGCCGCGTCGACGCCGGTACCGCTGCCCGCGATCTCCTCGGCACTGATGCCGAGCAGGCTCGCCGCAATCGCGGCCGACGTCGTGGTATTGCCGATGCCCATCTCGCCGAAGATCAGAAGATCGGGCCTGCCGGCTGCCGCGCGCGCGACTGCGCGCTGACCGGCTTCGAAGGCGAATGCCAGCTCCGTGGGGGTGAGCGCGGCTTCCACGCTGAAGTCGCGCGTGCCCCGGCGCGGCTTGTCGGTGACGATTCCGGCCATCTCCTCCTGCGCCAGCGTACCGGCGTCGACGACCTCAAGGTTTGAGCCAAGCTCACGCGCCAGCACCGAGATCGCGGCACCGCCCGAGGCAAAATTCGCCATCATCGCGATGGTCACTCCTTGCGGATAGGCCGACACGCCCTGCGCGACGATGCCGTGATCGCCGGCGAAGACGATGATCGGCACCCGCGCGGCGCGCGGCTGCTCGGTCGCTTGCAGGCCCGCAAGCTCGACCGCAAGCTGCTCCAGCCGGCCGAGCGCGCCGGCCGGTTTTGTGAGTTGCGCCTGCCGCGCGAGCGCCACCTCGCGATGGACAGCGGAGACATCTGGGCATTTCCGGGTGACCCAATCGGGGAGCATGCTGCCTCGCTTACGGCCTGCGCTTGAGAATGTAGCTGTCCATGATCCAGCCTTGCCGCTCGCGCGCATCCTGTCGCGCGGCGACGATGTGCGGGCCGATCTCGGCCAGAACGCCCGACATGACGATCTGATCGGGCATGCCGAGATAGGCGCCCCACCAGATGTGCAGCCCGGCTGGATCGAGCGACTGGAACGCGGTGCCGCCGTCGAGCATCACCACCACGGTGTCGACGCCCTGCGGCCAGCCGCCTTCGCGCAAGCGGCGTCCCGTCGTGACCAGGAAAGGCTCGCCGATGTCGTTGAGCGGCAGCGCATGCGCCGCGCACAGCGCCTGGATCGAAGTGATGCCGGGCACGACGTCGATATCAGGCAAGGGATCGAGCCGCCGCGCAATGCGCAGCGAGGAATCGTACAGTGAGGGATCGCCCCAGATCAGCAGCGCGACCTTGCCATCATCACCGAGCTGGCTCGCGATCGTCTGCGACCAGGCCGCGGCCACGGCATCGTGCCAATCGTCGACGCCCTTGTGATAATCCGCTTCACCGGCATCGCGCACGGGAAGGTCGAACTCGGCAATGCGCGTCGTTGGATTGGTGAGCACATCCGCGCAGATCGTCCGCCTGAGATCCGCGAGATCGGACTTCGCCCTCCCCTTGCGCGGGATCAGGATGAGATCGGCCGCGTTGATGGCTTGAACGGCGGCGCGCGTGAGCTGCTCGGGATCGCCGCAACCGATGCCTATCAGGGAGAGCGTGAGCATCGCGCGTGCAGGGGCGGCCATGACGGCCGCCCCTTGTCTCTTAAGCCGCGTTGTGCAGGCGCGGCGTGACGAGGCCGGGCGCGGTGACGCCGCGCAGCGACTTCGCCAGCGCCAGCACACCGAGATCGGCGAGCGGCTCGATCACGATGACGAGCGCGTAGGAGGCCGCAAAGGTCGCGATGTTGACGAGGTTGGTCGCACCGAAGCCCGAGCCATAGAGCGCCCAGAACGCGACCCAGGCGATGACGCCGGCCTGATACGTGGTCGAAAGCGCCAGCGCCTGGCGATACCTGAGATCGACATAGGCGGTGTTGCGGGCAATGATCCGCGCGGCGATCGCCTGGATCCCGAACAGCGGCACCAGCAGCGTGGTGACGTTCATGCCGAACTGCGGCAGATCGGGCGGCTCGAAGAAGATGCCCTGGAACAACAGTCCGAACGCAAGGCCGAAGGCCGCGGGCGCCGCCCCAAACAGCAGGAACAGGGTCGAGCCAAGGATGAAGTGCACCTCGGAGACGCCGACCGGGAAGTGCGGCAGGATCTCGAAGAAGACGAACACGAGGCCTGTGGTGGCGAGCGTCCGCGCCGCGAACGACGTGATGCCCTGCTCGCGCACGGTCTCGACCGCGAGCTTCAGCGCAACGCCGCCGACGGCGATGCCGGTTGCGTAACTCAACACGAGCTTGGCGCCCGATACGACTCCGGGTTCGATATGCATGGTTCAGTTCCTTCCTGCCGTCACACCCGACGGCCTTGGCCACAAGACATGCACGGCCGGTCTCCTGGCTCGCGGTTCACTGGGGTTCTCCGGCCTTCCCGGGCCTTGCGGCCCAGTGGCTGATCGGAGTCCCTCACCGCTTACAGTCGCGGGGGCGGCTGGGGTTTTGGGCGGCGCAACTGTCCGCCCACCCCCATTCCCGATTATGCTCCGGCGGTTTGCGCCGCCTCGAGCACCATGCGTCTCTTGTGTGCCCCCTTCGCCCGCCGGGCGTCAAGGGGCGAAGGGCGGCCGGGACGGTCATGACGGATAATCGCCCGCCAGCGCGCCGAACAGGATCACGGCGGCCGTCGAGGCAGCGCCGCCCCGCGAAAGCTGCTCGGCCAGCTCGGCAATGGTGGTGCGGACCAGCCGTTCGTCGGGACGACCGAGGGATTCGGCGAACAGCGCCGGGCTATCAGGGGCGAGGCCGTGCTCGATCAATTTTGCGACAAGCGCCGGGAAGGTACGCCGGCCCATATAGACGACGGTGGTCGCTTCGGGATCCGCCAGCGCCGCCCAGTTCAAATTCTGCGGCAGCTCGCCGGTGACATCGGCCCCGGTCACGAACTGCACCCGGCGCGAGGTGTGGCGCCGGGTCAGGGGAATGCCGGCTTGCGCGGCGGCGACACAGGCCGAGGTGATTCCGGGAATGATCTCGTAGCCGATGCCGGCTTCGCGCAGCGCCTCCAGCTCCTCCTCGAGCCGGCCAAAGATACCGGCATCGCCCGATTTCAGCCGCACCACACGGACACCGGCCGCGGCATAGTCGACCAGCAGGCGGTTGACGTGGTGCTGCTTGGTCGAGGGCCGCCCTGCTCGCTTCCCGACCGCGACGAGATTGGCGCCGGGCCGGGCCAGATCGAGGATCGCGCCCGAGGCGAGGTCGTCATAGAGCACGACGTCGGCATCGCGCAGCCGCGCCGCGCCTTTGAGCGTGAGGAGCTCGGGGTCGCCGGGGCCGGCCGAAATGAAAGTGACAAAACCGCTCACCGATCCTCCGCGATCAGATGGAAGAACGTGCCGGTGGCATGACCGCGGCGCGAGCCGGTCTCGGCGATGACCGCGCCTGTTGCATCGTGCACGACCGCCAGCGGCGTATCCGGCTGCGCGATAATCGTCGAATAGTGGAACTCATGACCGCGCAGGCGCGCGCCGGCCTGATGGCCCGGCATCGGCGCGGCGAGCGCAGCGAGACGATAGCCGAGATGCATGCGGCGCTTGGCAAAGCTCGTCTCCAGTCCGAGCAGGCCCGTCATCTCATGACGATTGCCGTCGGCGTCGGTCAGAGCGGTTCCCAGCACCATATAGCCTCCGCATTCGCCGTGCACCGGCCGTGTGTCAGCGAACGCGCGCAAGCCGCTGCGAAAGCGGGCATTGGCCGCGATCGTGCCGGCATGGAGTTCGGGATAGCCGCCGGGCAGCCAGCAGACATCGGCGCTCGCGTCAGGCGCTTCATCGGCAAGCGGCGAGAATGTCGAGATCTCGGCGCCAGCCGCGCGCCAGGCTTCCAGCATGTGCGGATAGATGAAGGAGAACGCGGCATCGCGGGCCAACGCAATGCGCTGCCCGGGCGGCGTCACATTGATGCCGCTTGCCGCCGGCTGCGGCGACCAGCCTGCTGCCGATCGCAGCACCGCATCGAGATCGACGTGTTCGGCGACGAAGCGCGCGGCTTCGTCGATCAGCTTGCCGATCTCGGCCTGCTCCTCGGCCTGCACCAGGCCGAGATGCCGTTTCGGCAGGCTGATCTCGGCATGGCGCGGCAGCGCGCCGAACACGGCGATGCCGGCGTCGTTGAGTGCACGCCGCACGAGATCTTCATGCCGCGGGCTGGCGACGCGATTGAGCACCACGCCGGCAAGCTGCACACCCGCGCGATAGTCACGAAGGCCTGCGGCGATCGCCGCCGCCGTCTGCGCCTGTCCGGAGGGATCGATCACCAGCAGCACCGGCCAGCCCAGCATCTCCGCAATGTCGGCGGTGGCGCCGGTGCCGGAGACGCCGCGCGCGGCGACGCCGTCGAACAGGCCCATCGAGCCCTCCGCGAGCACGACATCGGCATCAGTGCCGCGACCGACGAGATGAGCAATCGTCTCGCGATCCATTGCCCAGCTATCGACGTTGACGGAAGCGCGCCCCGTCGCAGCGGCATGGAAGGCGGGATCGATATAGTCGGGTCCGCTCTTGAAACACTGCACGTTCAATCCCCGATTGCGCCAGGCGCGCGCCAGCGCCAGCGTCAGCGTGGTCTTGCCGACGCCGGAGGCCGGCGCAGAGATGACGAGCCCTGCCGGCATCACGATGCCTCCGGAAAGCGCGGTTCGGCACCGACCGGCCGATAGCGGCGGTCGTAGTCGACGGCATAGAGGCGGCTCTCGTCAAAATCCGCAGCGCCGAGCGTCTTGCCAACCAAAATGAGCGCGGTGCGTTCCATCTCGGTGCCGACGGCCGCATCGAGCGTCGCCAGCGTGGCGCGAACGATGCGCTGATCCGGCCAGCTCGCGCGCCAGACGATCGCGACCGGGCAGTCCGCGCCGTAATGCGGCGTCAGCTCGGCGACGACCTTGCCGAGCAGATGGATCGACAGATGGATCGCGAGCACCGCACCGGTGGCGGCAAACGCCGCGAGCTGTTCGCCCTCAGGCATTGCGCTGGCACGGCCCGGCGTGCGCGTCAGCACGACTGACTGGGCAAGACCGGGCAGCGTCAGCTCGGTCTCCAGCGCGGCTGCTGCAGCCGAAAACGACGGAACACCCGGCGTGACCGTGTAGGGAATGCCGAGCGTGCGCAGACGTCGCAGCTGCTCCCCCATCGCCGACCAGATCGAGAGATCGCCGGAATGCAGGCGGGCAACGTCCTTGCCGTCGGCATGCGCGGCCGCGATCTCCGCGATGATCTCGTCGAGCGACAGCGGCGCGGTGTTGACGATGCGCGCACCGGGCGGGCAATGCGCCAGCACGCCCTCGGGCACCAGCGAGCCCGCATAGAGGCAGACCGGACAGGCCGCAATGAGGTCGCGTCCGCGCAACGTCAGCAAATCCGGAGCGCCTGGCCCGGCACCGATGAAGTGCACCGTCATGCGCCGTCTCCTTCCGCGATCGCGGCGGTCGCGGTGCGATCCCGCGAGACCGCCCGCGTCGCAATCAATCGCGCGCGAGGACCAGCGGCAACGAGCGCCGCGGCTTCAGCGACCGAGCCCGTGCCGAACTTTTCCGCGACGAGTTTTGACTGCGTCGGCGTGTGGATGTTGGCCAACGCTTCAGCCGAGACTGCCTTGATCGGCACACCGCATTCGCACGCGAGCTGCTTTAGCGCTTCAGCGTCGGCCTTGTCGCTGACAGTCGCGACCGCTGCGAGGCCTTCGAAACCACCGGCCGCAAGCAGCGCCTCGCGCAGCGAAGCCAGCGTGACATCCTTTTTGAATCCGAGTCCGGCGACTTTCATCGAACCGCACTCCATTGCACCACGGGCCGCGACGCTTCCCAGGACCGGTAGCGGCCGAGCGGCGCGGCATGGGCAATCTCGACCCGCATCAGTTCACCGCCGTGGCGCTGGTGCAGTTCGCCGAGCAGCGCTTCCGTCTCCAGCGTCACCGCATGCGCAACGAGCCGCGTCCCCGGCAGAAGCCGCGACCAGATGGCATCGAACATTGCGATATCGAGACCGCCACCGATGAAGACCGCGTCCGGCGCTTCCAGTCCGGCGAGAGCGTCCGGCGCGGCCCCCGTTACGATCGTGATCCGATGCGCCAATCCGAACGCTGCAGCATTGCTGCGGATATTCGCGGCGCGATCCTCGCGCGTCTCGATGGCGCTCGCCGTCCCGCCGCACAGCGCCCATTCGACCGAGATCGAACCCGAGCCGGCGCCGATATCCCACAGCCGCTCGCCGGGACGCGGCGCCAGCGCCGAGAGCGCCAGCGCGCGCACCGGCCGCTTGGTGATCTGGCCGTCGTGAATGAAGAGATCGTCTGACAGGCCGGAGCTGCGCGGAATGCCTTGGCCGCCCCTCGCCTCGACCGCTACTGCGACCAGGTTTTCGGCGAGACCGCCCACAAAGCTGTCGGCACGATGCTCAGCGATGCTCTCGCGCGACCCGCCGAGCGCGGCGAGAGTCCAGAATGCCGAGGCGCCCCACCCGCGCTCGCTCAGCCATTTGGCGAGATCACCGGCCGCCTTGCCGTCACGCACAAGGCAAATGATGCGCGCACCTCGGACCAGATGCGGCACGAGACGCTCGAACGGCGCGGCATGAAGCCCGAGACAGGCGATGGCTTCGAGGCGCCAGCCGAGCCGCGCGGCGGCAAGCGAGAAGGTCGATGGCGCCGAATGCGCGATCCACTCGATGGCATCGAGCTTCTCGGCGAGACTTGCACCCGCGCCGTGCCAGAACGGATCGCCGGAGGCGAGCACCACCGTCGGCCGCCCGCGGCAGCTCAACACGACCTCCGCGTCGAACGGCACCGGCCACGGGCGACCGCGCCCCTCCACATCAGCAAGCGCGAGATGACGCTCGCCACCAAAAACAGTTTCTGCCTTGGCAAGCGCCTTTCGGCTTGCCTCGGACAGCCCGGCAAGGCCATCTTCGCCAATACCGATGATGGTCAGCCAGGGATCAGCCATGACACGCGCCCTCATTCTGGGCGGAACCGCCGATGCGACCTTGCTCGCCGCGGAAGTCGCACGCGCGCGCATCGACGCCGTGTATTCCTATGGCGGCCGAACCCGCGCGCCCGCCGATCAGCCGCTGCCGACCCGCATCGGCGGCTTCGGCGGCGTGAGCGGGCTTGCCGACTATATTCGCCGTGAGCGCATCACGCATGTGATCGACGCCACGCATCCCTTCGCTGCCGAGATGAGCCGCCACGCGGTCCAGGCGTGCGCGCAAACGGGCACGCCGCTGATCGCACTCGAGCGTGCGCCTTGGACGAAGGCGCCTGGCGACAACTGGGTCGAAGTCGCCGACGTCACCGCCGCAGCCGCCGCGCTGCCCGAGACGCCCGCAAACGTGTTCCTCGCCATCGGCCGCCAGCACATCGCGCCATTCGCGAGCAAGCCAGAGCACACCTACACGCTGCGGTTCGTCGACCCGCCCGAGGCGCCGCTGCCCTTCGCTGCGGACGTGATCGTCTCGCGCGGGCCGTTCACGTTCGACGGCGAGCTCGAAATGATGCGCACGCGCGGCATCGCATGGATTGTCGCCCGCAATTCCGGCGGCGACGGCGCACGCGCCAAGATCGACGCAGCCCGGATGCTTAGCCTGCCCGTGATCATGATCGCGCGGCCAAAACTGCCCGAACGGCTGCGGGTTGAGAGCGTGGCCAAGATCATGCCATGGCTCGGTCATCGCGCCTGCCTCGGGGCATAGACCCAGCGGCCGACGCGGCGCGTCTGCGCATTGCCGACGATCACCAGCGTGCGCATGTCGGCCATCTCAGGCGTCGCTTCGTTCAGCGTGACGGTCTCGATCCTTTCATCGGCGGCGCTGATCGCGCGCGCGAAGATCACGAGGCGCTCGCCGCAGCCGGCGTCCTTCAACACCGCAAGCGCGCGGCCAAAACCCTCCGGCCGGTTTGCCGAGCGCGGATTGTACATCGCAATGGCAAAATCGGCTTCCGCGGCCAGCCGCAGGCGCTTCTCGATCACCGCCCACGGCTTGAGATTGTCCGAGAGATTGATCGCGCAGAAATCATGGCCGAGCGGCGCGCCGGCGCGCGCAGCCGCCGCCAGCATCGCGGTGATACCGGGTAAAACGCGAATGGAAAGCTCGCGCCATTGCGGCGCCTGTTCGAGCGCCTCGAACACGGCCGACGCCATCGCGAAGACGCCGGGGTCGCCGGAGGAGACGACGACGACCTGCCCGCCTTCGGCCGCGAGCCGCAGGGCCTCGCCCGCGCGCTGCAGCTCTTCGCGATTGTCGGAGGGGTGCAAGGTGAGCCCTGCCCGCGGCGGCACGCGCGCAACATAGGGCGCATAGCCCAGAATGTCGGTGGCGGCAGCAAGGGCGGCGGAGACCTCGGGCGTCACGAGCGCATCGCTGCCCGGCCCGAGGCCCGCGATGGTCAGCGTGCCCGTCATTCGGCGGCGTCCAGATGCCGGCCCTTGCCGTGCACGAGCACGATCGCGAAGTAAGGACAGTCGGCGGCATCGATCTCGGCGAGCCGCACCACGCGCTCGCCCGGCATGGTACCGCGCTCAACCAGCCAGGCATCGTCCAGCCGACCCGCGGAAGCCAGCGCGCGACGCACCTTTAAAAGATTGCGGCCGGTCTTCATGACGACAAGCGCATCGGAATCGCGCATGCGCCGTTCGAGCTCGTCTTCGGGAAGCGTACCCATCAGCACCGTCGTCACGTCGTCGCCAAGCGCGATCGGCCGGCCGACGCCGTTCCAGCAGCCGACCATGCCGGGAATCCCCGCGATCACCTCGATCTCGACACGGCCTTGCAGGCGCGTGTGCAGATGCATGAAGGAGCCGTAAAAGTAAGGATCGCCCTCGCAGAGCACGACGACGTCCACCGCACGTGCCAGCCGCGCCAGCCGCTCGGCCCATTCGTCGTAGAAGCCGGCGAGCAGCTGCACATATTCCGGGCTATCGAAAGCGAGCTCCGTCGTAACAGGATATTCCATTGCGTATTCGGTAACGTCGGAGGCCAACATGCCTTCGACGATCCGCCGAGCCTGTCCGGGCCGGCCCTTCTTGCGGAAATAGGCGACATGCTCCGCAGCCCGCACCGTCCGGTCGGCGCGCACGCTCATCATATCAGGATCGCCGGGGCCGAGACCGCAGCAGATGATGCGTCCCATGGCTATTCGCTCCGGCTCGCCAGTGCATTCACGGCGGCGACCGTGATCGCGGAGCCGCCGAGGCGGCCCTCGACTGTCAGCGCCGGCACCGGCGGATCGGCCATCAACGCAGCCTTGGATTCGGCCGCGCCGACGAAGCCGACCGGGCAGCCGATGATCGCCGCAGGGCGCGGGCAGCCCGGGTCCTCGAGCATGTTGAGGAGATGAAACAGCGCGGTCGGCGCGTTACCGATCGCAACGATTGCGCCGTCGAGATGCGGCCGCCACAACTCCAGCGCCGCTGCGGACCGCGTGTTGCGCATGGACTGCGCGAGCGCGGGAACGGCTTCATCGCCGAGCGTGCAGATCACGGCGTTGGCCGCAGGCAGTCTCGCGCGCGTAATTCCTTCCGAGACCATGCGCGCGTCGCACAGGATCGGGGCGCCTCTCTGCAAGGCGGCGCGCGCAGCAGTCGCCATGCCTGATGTGAAGCGGATATGCGCCTCGAGGCCCACCATGCCGGCGGCGTGGATCATCCGCACCACGACCTGCTCCTCGTCCGGCGTAAAGCGGGCAAGATCGGCCTCGGCCCGGATGGTCGCGAAGGATTGCCGGTAGATCGCCGCGCCGTCGGTCTCGTAGGTGTGCGGCATCAGTGGCCTCCGACCAGGATGGAGGGATCGCTGACGATGTCGGCGCCGTTGAGACCGCGCAGGACGGGTTCATCGCGGGTCGAGCCGTCGCGGACGAGATCGAAGCCGGCGCTGGTCGCAACCAGCGTCACCGCGGACGCGCCGGAACGCGCGCAGCCTTTGGCGCAGCCGGAGACGTGAAGGCGAGTATCGAGGGCGATGCGCGGCGCAAGGGCGGAAGCGAGCGCGCGGGTATCCGCATGCGCCTCGCGGCAACGCGGGGCGCCGCTACAAGCAATCACGCGCAACGCCGGATCGTAAGGCTCGGTGATGAGGCCTGCCCCGCTCGGCATCTCGCGCTTGCCCTCGCTCAGCACCATTCGCCATGGCGTCATGCGCAGCGCATGTCCGCAGCCGGAAAATTGATGGAGCGTCGTGTGCAGCATCTGCCCGAACGCGACGCCGACCAGGGCACCATGCGGATAGTGGCCGGGTCGTGACGCGGCCATGACCGGAGCAGGCTCGGTTTCGCCGCTCAACGACTGAGGCAATTCTGCGCCGGCCGCGATATGAGCCGCCATGCGCCCTCGCCCGCCCTTCGCGCCGCCGGACGAGATGAACCAGTTCGCGAGCGCGAGCGCCGTACTTACGGTCTCACCGCGCGCGACCGAGCGGCCCAGCCTTGCGCCATCGGCCCGCACCAGGAGCCGGCCGCCGTGATCGCGCTCGATGCGCACGTCGGCGGAGTCGCCGGCGAGTACGCGCGACTTTCCATCGTCGATGGCGAAGCCGAACTTTGTGGGGAGATCGAGCGTGCTGTCGGCGAGCGCTTCCTCAAGCTCCGCGGCGAGCGCCTGTGTCTCATCACCGCTGTTCCAGAACGGCGTCACCAAAATGTTGCGCCGGGCTTCGATGTCGGTATCGGGGTCGAGCAGCCGCAGCAACGCGAGTCCATCGAGCAGCCGGCGATGGCCTTGCTCGCTGACGCCTCTGATCTGGAGGTTGGCGCGGCTCGTCACATCGATGAGACCATTGCCGTAGCGTTCGGCGAGCTCGGCAAGACCGGCGACTTGCGCGGCTTCAAGCCTTCCGCCGAACGGGCGCACGCGAACCACGAGCCCGTCGCCCGATTGCATCGGGCGCAACGCGCCGGGACACCAGCCCTTGATCGCGGCCGCACTCATGAAGCCTCCTTCAGCGCAGCCGCGATCGAATTGCGGCGCGTTCGCCAGAGCGAGGCTTCGTGCAGGCGTGTGAAGCAGGTCTCCATCGCGGCGAGCGCCGCCGGATTCTCGCGGGCCATGAAGCTGCGGACATCGGCGTCGCCGAGCGTCGCATCGTAGTAGAGATCGAACAGATGCGGCGGTACGGCGCCGGCCAGATGCGCGAAGGCGGCCATGTGCTCCAGCGTCGCGGTAATCTCGGCGGCGCCGCGAAAACCGTGCCGCATCATGCCGGCGATCCAGGCCGGATTGGCCGCGCGTGCACGGACGACACGGGAGATTTCCTCGGTCAGCGTCCGCGCGTGCGGCTGCTCGGGCCGCGTCGTATCGAGGTGATAGAGCGATGGTCCTGCCGCACCGAGATGCGCTGCAGCCGCCGCGATGCCGGCTTCATGTGCGGCATAGTCGGCGGCAAGCAGAAGATCGGTCTCCGGCAAGTCCTGGACGTGCACGAAAGCATCGGCGGATGCGAGCCGCGTCTCGATGCCGGCACGATCCGGCTGCATCGCACCGTCCGCCGAGAACGCCCAGGACGATGCCGACAGCCAGGCTTCGCCGGCGGCATCGCGCGTCTCGGCCGTGAAGGCATCCGGGATCGCGGAGAGGCCGACGCCGTATTGGCCGGGGCGCGGCGCGAACACACGCGAGGCGCGGTGACGATAGGGATTCTCGTCGCCCTCCTCCTCGCGCGTTGCGAGCGCCTCGGCGGCGGCCTCGAACAATTGCGCAAGGCCGGAGAAGACATCGCGGAACAGGCCCGACACGCGCAGCGTGACGTCGATACGGGGGCGCCCGAGCTCCGCCGGTGCGATGATGTCATAGCCGGTGACGCGGCCGGAGGCGTGATCCCAGCGCGGCGCAAGGCCGGCGAGATGCAGCGCCATGGCAAACTCCTCGCCGGCGGTCCGCATCGTCGCGGAGCCCCAGAGATCGACCACGAGGCCTTTCGGCCAGTCGCCGTGATCCTGCAAATGGCGACGCAGCAGCTCTTCCGCGAGCCTGATGCCTTGCGCATGCGCCGACGGCGTCGGCACCGCGCGCGGATCAACGGCAAAGAGATTGCGTCCGGTCGGCACCACGTCCTGGCGTCCGCGATACGGCGAGCCCGATGGCCCCGGCGCAACGCGCTGTCCCGCCAGGGCGGAACGCAACGCATCGCGCTCCGCATCGGCGCAGGCGCCGCGGCCGAACACGTGCAAGCCGTCGCCGAACTGGCTCTCCTTGAGATCGCAGACGAAGCGATCGATCCGTGGGATCGCTTCCGCCGGTGCTGCCGAGGCATCCAGACCAAGATCGTCCTCAAGACCCGCCGCACGCGCTTCGTCGCGAATCGCGGCGATCAGACGCTGACGTCGGGCGGGGTCGAGGCCATCGGCGGTCGAATATTCGTCCAGCAGCCGTTCGAGCCGGCGCAGGCCGTCCGGCACCACGGATTGCTCCAGCGGCGGCGGCAGATGGCCGATGGTGACGGCATCCAAGCGCCGCTTGGCCTGCGCGGCCTCGCCGGGATCGTTGACGATGAAGGGATAGATGACCGGGAGATCGCCGATCAGCGCTTCGGGCCAGCACGCGGACGACAGCGCCACGGATTTTCCGGGCAGCCATTCCAGCGTGCCATGCGCACCCATGTGCACGACGGCGTCGATGTCCTGCTGCCGGAGCCAGAGATAGAACGCGACATAGGCGTGGCGTGGCGTGCGGGCGAGATCGTGATAGTCGGCATCGCGCGTGGCGGCATCGCCGCGCTCGGGCTGAACCGCGATGATCGATTGGCCACTTGCGATGGCCGCGAATTGAAATGCACCGTCGCGACAGCTCGGGTCATCCTCCGGCGCGCCCCAGGCTTGCGCGAGATCATCCTGCAATGCTTGCGGGAGACGCGAGAGCGCGGCGCGGTAATCGGCGACGTTCCAGGTCAGTCGCTGCTTCAGCAACGTTTCGCCAAGTGCGGAGACCGGCACAACATCGAAGCCGGCCTCTGTCAGGTCAGACAGCAATGCCTCGACCGACGCAAGCGCATCGAGACCAACCGCATGCGCGATCTGATGTGGACGGCCCGGGTAGTTCGAGAGCACGAGCGCCACCCGCTTCTCGGCGACTGGCGTCTCCGCGAGGCGCCGCCAGGCCGCAACGCGCGCGGCGACGGCCTTCACGCGCTCCTCATCGGGCCGGTGCGCCAGATGCGAAAATTGCAGATCTGGGTCGCGCTCCGCGGCCGATTTGAAGCTCACCACGCCCGCGAACAGGCGGCCGTCGACCTCCGGCAGCACCACATGCATCGCGAGATCGCCGGGCGACAGGCCGCGCAGCGACTCTGCCCAGTCCTGGCGCCGCGCCGATGAGAGCGCGACCTGGAAGACGGGACACGATGCAGCATCGAACGGTGTCGTGCCGTCCTCGCCTATCGCCGAGAACGCCGTCGCGTTGACGATCGCGGCGGGAGGATTCGTCGCGAAATACGTCCGCAGCCAATCCGCAACGCCCGGAGCCTTCAGCGAGGTGACGAACACGCCGTGCGCGTCAAAGCCGCGCTCGCGCAGCGCCGCGATCAGGGCGTCGACCGGCCCGGTATCAGCGGCGGTGAGATAGGAACGATAGAAGGTCACGAGCGCGAGCGGCTTTCCCTCGCCTGTCATCGGCGCAGCAATGACGCCACGCGCGGGATCGTAAAAGCCCATCTCAGGCACGTTCATCTCGCCGACGACCGGGCCCGCGTAAAGGCCCGAGGCCAGCGCGAGCTGCGCAATCGCGGCCTGGGCTGCAACGGAACCGCCGGTGTCGCAGAGCACCTTGAGCCGGCGCAGCGTCGAAACCGGCAGGGTCGAGTAGGCATCGAGCCGCGTGTCGTCGCGGCCGTCGGCCGGCAGCACGGCCAGCACGATATTGCGGTCCTTCGCCAGCTGCTGCAGGGCCGCGAGCCCGTACGGCCAATAGGACTCACCGCCGATCAGGCGCACCAGGATGCCGCGCGCCTGCGACAGCGTGCGCTCGATATAGGTGTCGACCGACAACGGATGCCGCAGCTCCGCGAGATTGGCGAGCCGCAGCGACGGCAGACTGTTACGGCCGCGCCGCCAGCCGGCCGCGAACGCGGCAAGGTCGGAATCCGAGTACGAGAGCACCACGAGATCGGCCGGGTCCTGGCCGATGTCCCTTGGCGTCGCGGTCTCCTCGAGACCGCGGCTCTCGCGGAAGACGACGTGCATCAGATACCAGATCCTGAAAGCCCAAGTCCGACCTTGATCGCGGCCTCGTCAATATCGCCGTGCTCGCCGATCACGACGAGCTTCGACTGCCTGAGAGCTGCGCCCCAAGGCTTGTCGAATTGGTGGCGCACGCGCTCGCCGACCGCTTGCAGCAACAGGCGCATCGGCTTGCCCGCGACCGCGATATAGCCTTTGACGCGCAGCACGTTTTGCTCGCGCGAAAGACGCTGCACCGACGCGACCAGCGCGTCGATGTCGCTGATTTCAGGAAGATCGATCACGACGGAGGCGAAATCGTCGTGCTCGTGATCCTCCTCGCCGTCGTGATGCGAGGGGCGCGCGGCGAGATCGTTCTCTGCGGCAGCGCCGAGGCCGAGGATGACACGCGCATCGATCACGCCATCGGTGACGGATAGCATCGGCACGCGGCGCGGCATCTCGGCGGTGATGGCGGCTTTGGCCGCTTCGATCCCTGCGGCGCCCGCAAGATCGGCCTTGGTCAGCAGCACGATATCGGCGCAGGCGATCTGGTCCTCGAACACTTCCGACAGCGGCGTCTCGTGATCGAGATTTTCGTCCGCCGCGCGCTGCGCTTCCACCGCAGCCGGGTCCGGCGCAAAACGGCCGGCGGCGACAGCCTCGGCATCGGCCAGCGCAATCACGCCATCGACCGTGATGCGCGAGCGGATCTCAGGCCAGTCGAACGCCTTCAGCAGCGGTTTTGGCAGCGCCAAGCCAGAAGTCTCGATCAGGATGTGATCGGGCCGCACCGTCCGCGCCAAGAGCTTTTCCATGGTTGGAATGAAATCGTCCGCAACGGTGCAGCAGATGCAGCCATTGGCGAGCTCGACGATGTTTTCCTCGGGGCAGTTCGCGTCGGCGCAGGATTTCAGGATCTCGCCGTCGACGCCCTCGCTGCCGAACTCGTTGACGAGCACCGCGAGCTTCTTGCCGTCGGGGTTTGCGAGCAGATGCTGGATCAGCGTCGTCTTGCCTGAGCCGAGAAAACCGGTGACCACCGTCACGGGGACTTTTGCGAGCGAGTTCATTCGGCGGCCTCCGGCAACACGGCAATGGGGGGAATGCGGGCAAGCGACTGCTTGCGGAAGATTTCGGGACGGCTGCGCCAGGGCACGAGGCCATCGGGCGCGGCGGCATAGGCCGCAGCACCCGCGACCACGTCGCTCGCATGGGCCTCTGACAGGCGGCCATAGACATAGGACCAGCGGCCGGGCGCGCTGAGCGCAACCGAGCAACCCTGGCTGCATGCCGACAGGCATTCAACGGGAACCACATTGACGCCCTCGGGCACGCCGGCATCGAGGATCGCGCCATGCAGGCGCTTGCCGGGCGTCGTCTCACCCTCGTCGAGCGTCTGGCCGGCACGGCAGGTAATACAGACGTGAAGTGTGACGGTCATCGCCTCTTCCAGGATAAACAGCGGGAGGCGAAGAGGCACACGGACCATTCCCCCGAAGGTCCGTTTCCCCGTCGCGGAACACCCCGTCCGCCGGTCCAAAACTCGTCCGCGCTGGCAGGTCTCCCGGCTTGCGGAGCAGGGCTTTTGGCCCTTCGATCCCCGCCTTCCCGATCCCCTGCGGGGGATCAGTGGCCTCGGGCATCTCTCCGGTCACGGTCGCGGGGGCGGCTGCAGTTTGGAGCCGAATCTTGTCGATTCGGACCCTATCGCATTCCCTCTTCGCCTGTCATAGGACAGGAACCAACGCCGGGCCACCATTTGCCCCCGGCCGCCTCTTGTCAAGCCGAAGGACCCTGTCAGATGACGCCTGAACCGGATACCCAAACGGCCGAGGAAACCGAAGCCCGCCACGCCGCGAAAATGGCGAAAATCAAGGTCGCCCGCGACAAGATCATGGCGACCAAGAGCGGCGAGAAGGGCCTCATCATCGTCCACACCGGCGCCGGCAAGGGCAAGTCCTCCTCCGCCTTCGGCATGATCGTCCGCTGTGTCGCCCATGGCTTCCCCTGCGCGGTCGTGCAGTTCATCAAGGGCGCCTGGGACACCGGCGAGCGGCGCCTGCTCACCGGCCATTTCGGCGAGCTCTGCCAGTTCCATGCGATGGGCGAAGGTTTCACCTGGGAGACGCAGGACCGCGCCCGCGACATCGCCGCAGCACAGGCCGGCTGGGCGAAGGCCAAGGAGCTGATATCAGATTCCAACCTGCGCATGGTCGTGCTCGACGAGATCAACATCGCGCTGCGCTACGACTATCTCGACATCGCCGAGGTCGTCGAATTCCTGAAAACGCACAAGCCGCCGATGACGCATGTCGTGCTCACCGGGCGCAACGCCAAGGACGAGCTGATCGAGATCGCCGATCTCGTTACCGAGATGACGCTGGTCAAGCACCCCTTCCGCTCCGGCATCAAGGCGCAAGCCGGCGTCGAGTTCTGAGCACGGCCCCAGGTTCTGAAAACACCATGGCGCGCGCATTGATGATCCAGGGGGCCGGCTCGGACGTGGGCAAGTCGCTCATCGTCGCCGGCCTCGCCCGCGCGTTCACGCGGCGCGGCGTGCGCGTGCTGCCCTTCAAGCCGCAGAACATGTCGAACAACGCGGCCGTGACCGTCGACGGCGGCGAGATCGGTCGCGCCCAGGCGCTGCAGGCGCTGGCCGCCGGCGTCGAGCCGCACACCGACATGAACCCGGTGCTGCTGAAGCCCGAAACCGATGTCGGCGCACAAATCATCGTGCAGGGAAAGCGGATCGCGACCGCGCGCGCGCGTGAATATGCGGCGATGAAACCGTCGCTGATGGGCGCGGTGCTGGAAAGCTTCGAGCGGCTGAAGGCGCGCGCCGATCTGGTGCTGGTCGAAGGCGCCGGCAGCCCGGCCGAGGTCAACCTGCGCAACGCCGACATCGCCAATATGGGCTTTGCGCGCAAGGCCGACGTGCCCGTCGTGCTGGTCGGCGACATCGACCGCGGCGGCGTCATCGCCCAGCTCGTCGGCATCAAGACGGTGATCGACCCCGACGATGCCGCGATGATCGAGGGTTTCGTCATCAACAAGTTCCGCGGCGACCCCTCGCTGTTCGACGACGGCTACAAGCTGATCGAAGCGAAGACCGCGTGGCGCGGCCTTGGCGTGCTGCCCTGGTTCGCGCGCGCCGGCGAGCTGCCGGCCGAGGACGCGCTGGGCCTGAGCGACGCGCGCAAGCCCGGCCAGTGCAAGATCGCCTGCCTCGTGCTGTCACGGATCGCCAATTTCGATGATCTCGATCCGCTGAAACTCGAGCCCGGCGTCGATCTCGTGATGGTGCGGCCGGGCGAAGCCATCCCCGGCGATATCAGGCTCGTCATCATCCCCGGCTCGAAATCCACCCGTGGCGATCTCGCCTTCCTGCGCGCGCAGGGCTGGGACATCGATCTGCTGGCGCATCACCGCCGGGGCGGCCATGTGCTCGGGCTCTGCGGCGGCTATCAGATGCTCGGACGCAGCGTCGCCGACCCCGACGGCATCGAAGGCCCCGCCGGCGACACGCCGGGTCTCGGACTTCTGGACGTCGCCACAATGATGAGCCCGCAGAAGACGCTGACGCGCGTCGCGGCCGTGCATGCCGCCACGGACCAGCCGATCGAGGCCTACGAAATCCACATCGGCCGCACCGATGGGCCGGATCGCGCCCGCCCGTTTGCGAAACTGAATGGGGAGCCGGAGGGCGCGATCTCCAGCGATGGGCGCGTGCAGGGCAGCTATTTGCACGGCCTGTTCACCTCGGATGATTTCCGCAAGGCGTATCTCGCAAAGCTCGACATTCCGGCAGGTGATGAGCCTTATCATGCGAGAGTCGAGAGCGCGCTCGACGCCCTCGCCGATCACATCGAACTGCATCTCGACGTCGGCGGCCTGCTGGCGCTAGCGCGCTAGCGCCTCGGCAAGGCGCGTCCATTCGGCTTCGCTGCCGGGAAGCCCGAGGCGCAGCCATGCCGGCTGTTTCGCGAATACGCGCGACCAGATTTGGCTACGCGCCAGTTTCTCCTGCGCAGCAAGCGCATCAGGCGTCTCGTAGAGACGAAACAGTGGTGCACCGCCGACGAGCCGCCAGCCTTCCGACTGCACGATGTCGTCGAGGCGGGCACAGTCGCGTGCGAGCCGCGCTGACGTCGCCTCGGCCCAGGCGTCGTCACGCAAGGCGCGGCAGCCGATCGCGATCGCCGCTCCCGACACCGGCCACGGACCTGACGCCGCCGCGAGCTTGGCGATGTCGGCCGCATGGCCGAGCGCAAACCCAAGCCGCAGGCCGGCGAGACCATAGAACTTTCCAAACGAGCGCAGGACCAGCAATCCCGGTCGATCCGCCTCGGATGCGAGCGACAGCTGCGGGGCAGCATCGGCAAAACTCTCGTCGATGACGAGACGGCCGACGCGCGGCAGCAGCGCCAGCAAATCCTGTGGCGCAAAACGCCGGCCATCGGGATTGTTGGGATTGACGACGACGGCGAGATCCGCGCCCGCCAGCGCGTCGAGCTCGCCGACCTCCTGGACTTCCCAGCCTGCAGCCGACAAGACCCCGGCATATTCATTGTAGGTCGGCGCAAGGATGCGCGCGCGGCCGGCTGGCGCGAGTTGCGGCAGCAATTGAATGGCGGCCTGCGCACCGCCCATCGCGACGATCGGCGCGCTTGTGCCGTAAGCGTGCTGCGCGGCCAGATGCAGGCTCTCGATCTCCGCGCGCGACGGCAGCGCGTTCCATGCACGCGCACTCACCTCGCCCACGGGATAAGGCAGCCGGTTGATCCCGGTCGACAGATCGATCCAGTCTTCCGCGCGTCCGCCAAAACGCTGCTGGGCCAGATCGAGATTTCCACCGTGCTCGCGCATGCCCCGTTCTTTCACGCGAGGGCCAGGATCGCAAGGAGGCCGGCGAGCAGCAGCATGGCGCGGCGGTAGATCGTCAACCCCTGGCTGATGTCCGCGGCAAGCGGATCGCGCGCGCCTTCGTTGAGCCAGGGCTCATCGGTCGCGCTGCCGTGATAGATGCGGGGGCCGCTGAGCCGCACACCAAGCGCCCCGGCCATGGCCGCCTCCGGCCAGCCGGCGTTGGGCGAACGGTGACGGCGGGCATCGCGCGTCATGCAGGACAGCGCCTCCGATCGCCGCGCTGCCAGCAGCACGAACAGAAAGCCGGTCAGGCGCGCCGGAATGAAGTTTGCGACATCGTCGATGCGCGCGGCGGCCCAGCCAAAAGCCTCGTGGCGTTCGCTGCGATGGCCGATCATGGAGTCCAGCGTGTTAATCGCCTTGTAGCCCAAAATGCCGGGCAGTCCGAACAACGCGCCCCAGAACACCGGCGCCACGATGCCGTCGGAGGCGTTCTCGGCGAGGCTCTCGATCGCCGCGCGCGCGATGCCGGCTTCGTMGAGGGTCGCGGGATCGCGTCCGACGATCCGCGACACCGCTTCGCGTGCGGCGACGATGTCGCCCGCGTGTAAGGGCGTCGCAACAGCGGCGACATGGTCATGCAGCGAGCGCAGCGCCACCAGCGGCCAGGCCAGGACGCCGACCAGCACGATCTCGATCCAGCCCCACGGGAGCAAGGACTGAAGCATCCAGCCGAGCGCGACCGAAAGCGCGATGACGACGAGCGCTCCGGCAACGCCCGCAGCGCGGCGAAATGCCGGCGGATCGGAATCCCGATTCCAGGCGGCGTCGATGGCAGAGATCAGCCGGCCCAGCCAGGTCACGGGATGGCCGATCCGCGCGAACAGCCACGACGGCCAGCCCGAGAGGGCATCCACCGCCATCGCCACCGCCATCGCCCCCGCAAAACCCACGTCCACCTCCTGTCACGCCCCTGTTGCGCAAAGCGAAGGCGGAGCGCAAGCCCCCGGCCGCCTGATTTCGGCTTTGTCTTTGGCCGCGATTGGTGATTAGTCAGGCCCACAGGAGACCTTTATGGCCGTCATCTTGATCACCGGCGGAGCACGATCGGGCAAGAGCGCCCACGCGGAAAAGCGCGCGCGCAGCTTTCCGGGCCAGCCCATCTACATCGCGACGGCCGAGGCGCTCGATGCCGAAATGGAGGTGCGCATCGCCAAGCATCGAGCCAAGCGCGCGGCCGTCGACTGGATCGAGCGAGAGGTACCACTCGATCTCCTGCAAGCTCTGATCGAGACCGATGGCGCCGGCCCAAGGCTGGTGGATTGCCTGACCTTGTGGCTCTCCAACATCATGCATGCGGGGCGTGACTGGGAACACGAACTCATGAAGCTCGCCGCTTTCATGGGCGGCCAGAAGAGCCCCGTCATTTTCGTCACCAACGAGGTCGGCCTCGGTATCGTGCCCGACAACGCGCTGGCGCGCAGCTATCGCGACGCCGCCGGAATCATGAACCAGGTCATCGCGGCGGTTTCCGACGAAGTCGAGTTCGTCGTGGCCGGCCTGCCGATGAAACTGAAATGATGCCGCGCGCCGAGCTTTTCAAAGAGATTATCGCCGATCTCAGGATGGCGGCATCGTTCGTGACGATCCTCCCCGTCGCATCGTCGAAGTCCGCGGCTGACGGCGCCGTCGCGCGCGCAACCTGGGCACTCCCCGTCGCGGGGCTGCTGGTCGGCCTCGCGGGCGCCTTGGTCTACAAGGTCTCCAGCCGGTTCGGACTGACACCGAACCTCGCCGCCCTGCTCGCGCTGGCCGCGACCGCGCTCATCACCGGCGCGCTGCATGAGGACGGCCTTGCCGATACCGCCGACGGGCTCGGCGGCGGCCGGACGCGCGAACGCAAGCTCGAGATCATGCGCGACAGCCGGATCGGCACCTATGGCGTCTGCGCGCTGATCCTCTCGTTCGGTCTGCGCTGGAGCGCGCTCGCGGCAATCGCTAATCCCTGGGCCGTCGCGCTCGCGCTGTGCGCCGCGCACACGGCCGCCCGCGCGGGCGTGCCGGCTTTCATGTCGCTGGTCCCGCCGGCACGGCCTGATGGACTGTCGGCAAGCGCGGGATCGCCGCCGGGCCGCAGCGTCGCCATCGCCTTCGCTGTTGGAACGCTCGCCCTCGCGCTCGCGCTCGGACCGGGCAAGGCGCTGGTCAGCCTGATCCTGCTGTCCCTCGCCGGCTTGATGCTGGCGCGGCTTGCCATCCGCCAGATCGGCGGGCAGACCGGCGACATCCTCGGCGCATTCGAGCAGATCGGCGAGATTCTCATTCTGCTGGTGGCGGCATCCTTCCGGATGGGAGGCTGATCTCATGGTCGAGTTCGACGACACCTTCCGCCAGCACTTGCACGAGCTGTTCGTGTGGCGCCGCGACGTGCGCCGCTTCCGCGCCGATCCGCTGCCGGCCGGCGCCATCGACCGCCTGATCGAGACCGCCTGTCTCTCGCCCTCGGTCGGCCTGAGCCAGCCCTGGCGCTTCGTTGTCGTTGAAGATGCCGCACGACGCCGCGCCGTGATCGACGACTTCAGGGCATGCAATGCCGATGCGCTGAACTGTTACTCCGGCGAACGCGCCGCGCGCTATGCCACACTAAAACTGTCCGGTCTCGAACAGGCGCCCGGTCACCTCGCCGTGTTCGCGGACAAGGCGAGCGACATCGGCCACGGCCTCGGCCGCGCGACCATGCCGGAGACGACGGAATATTCCGTGGTCGCCGCGATCACCGCGATGTGGCTCGCCGCGCGCGCCGACGGCATCGGCCTCGGCTGGGTGTCGATCCTCAATCCGCAGCGCGTTCACACCACTCTCGACGTGCCTGAGACCTGGAAATTCATCGCCTATCTCTGCATCGGCTATCCCGAGACCGAGTGCGACCAGCCGGAGCTGGAGCAGGCCAAGTGGGAACATCGCCGCGGCGCGGAGGAATTCACGCTGCGGCGTTAGTCGCCGCCCCCGCTCCATCCTCCGTCATTGCGAGCGTAGCGAAGCAATCCAGGCTGTCTCCGCGGAGGGATTCTGGATTGCTTCGTCGCACCAGCGCAAAATTGCTTTGCAATTTTGTCGCGGGCTCCTCGCAATGACGACGGAGAGAGCGGCGGCTTGTCGCTACGACCTGCTCTTGCCGGCGGCAGCCGCCACCGGCGCGGGGCTCTCCGGCTTCTGGAACATCAACAACGGCCGGAAGATGACGCGGCCATAGGCCTCGTAATGGTTCTGGGTCGAGACGGCCATCTTCAACGGCGTCGCGTAATTCGCCTCGAGCGTCATGAACGACGCATAGGTCCATGAGAAGCCGACGCCGACCGAAGCGAGCTCGGTGATCCCCGGGAATGTCGAATACACCGCGCCCCAGTCGGTGAAGATGTAGGTGTCGAACCCCTTGAGCCACGACGACCAATTGTAGTGCAGCTCGGCGTTGAAATAATAGCCGCTGTCGCCGGATGCCGAGTTGGAGGGATAGCCGCGCACGGTGGTGGGACCGCCGATCGAGAAGATCTGGTCGCCCGGCAGCAGCTTTTCCTGCGTGTACTGCCAGCTCGCCAGCACGTTGGCGCTGAAATTCTGAGGCCCCGCCGCACTGGTCGCGATCAGCGAGCCGGTATAGATGTTGAACGCGCGGTTGTTGCCGAGCACATAATCATGCCAGGTGATGTAGTTCACCGCCGGCGAGACCGTGATCGAATAGGTGTTGCCTGAATTGGTCACCGAGAGCCCGGCGGTGGCCTTGTCGTAGTGGTCGTCGGTCACGGAGACCGTGGCGAAGCGGCTGACCGTCTTGCCCTCGGTCTCGGCGGCGTTGAGCAATATCAGCCAGTTCTGCGTCACCCAGACCGGCTGGCTGAAATTGACCGCGGCCTGGCTCGAGCGTCCAGTGACGTCGAGCGCGACGAACGGTCCCTGGATGATCTTGATCTTGCCTTCGGTATAGCTGACGCCGACGCGGCCACCCCAGGGATTGACCGGAATGCTGTAGGCGGCGTTGCCGTTGAGATTGCCGTCGGCGCGGACGCCGTAGAAGGTCAGGCGGTCGTCGACGCCGAACAGGCCGTGGCGCTTGTAGAAGGCCCCGCCTTCCCAGCGCCCGGTGTTCTCGGCACCCTGGTTGTCGGTGAAGAGCTGCAGGGTGTCGATCGGCGGCTCGATCACCGCGAACTGGAGATCGGTCAGGCCGAAGCTCGTGCCGGGCCGGAGCAGCGCCTTGATCTGCACGTCGTTGGTCCGGTTGAACCAGATCACGTCGCGATTGAGTTTTGGAACGTCGAGGACCTCGCCTTCGGGCTCCTTCACGCGCTGAAGGATGTAATCGGTGCGGGTCTGCTTGTTGCCCTCGATGGTCGTCTTCTGGAGCCGGCCCTCGGTCAGCTTGATCTTGACCACACCACCTTTGGCGTCTTGATCGGGCAGCGTCGCGATGCCCGTGACGATGCCGCGCTCGGTGTAGATGGCGTTGATGTCGGCAACGAGCTGCAATAGCGCGGCGATGTCGACGTTCTTGCCGACATATTTCTTCGCGATCTCGTCCAGCTCTGCCGGCGTGATGAACTTGGATGCGTCGAACTCGACCTTGCGCAGGCGGAATTTCGGCCCCCCCGGCTTCAGCAGCTGGGACTTTTCCCGCTCACCGCCGATCACCGCGGGACCGGTGAGCTTGGGCGGCGCGCTCTGCCGTTCGAGCTGGCGGCGCTGCCGGTCGACGTCGTTCTGGATCACGCCGGGATTGATCGAGGGCACTTGCGTGCGCGAAGGGGCGATGCAGCAAGCTGCAAGCCCCACCCCCAACGCTGCCCCCCAAATCCGCATCCCGAATCTCGTTACCATGCCTGTGCGAGACGGCCAACGGACGGCTTCGCCGTCTCGACCGCCGCATCCTTCCAGCCCGGGCGACCCACGCGCTGCCCCTGACGGCGCAGCTTGCGCAGGTCGCTCAGTCCCTCGATGTTGACGGCGGGACCGGAGCCGATGGTCTCGACCGGACGCGGCGTCAGCAGCGCATCGAGCCGCGCCTGGCCGGAGAGACCGAGCAAATAGAACGTCCCGCCATCCTTCTTCGCGAGCCAGGTCTCGATGCTCTCCTTGCCCTCGCCGTCGACCGGGATGTTGCGCACCATGCTGGCGCCGGTGAAGTCGTAGCAGCAGGTGTGCGTCGGCCCGTAATTGGTGACGCTCGCCGCGACGTCGCCGGTGTAGAACACCACGTAGGCGTTGCTGACATTGGCGTTGCCGATCTGGCTCATCGTGAACACGCCGCCCGGCTGGTAGAGCTGGAGCGTCGGCCCGTTGGTCGGCGCCAGCGTCCGGTTGTTCAGGAACACCTGCTGGGTGGCGGTGGTGAGCATGAGCTGGCCCGGGACATAGCCGTTCAGGATCGTGACCGCATGCGCGTCGGTCCAG
This sequence comes from Bradyrhizobium sp. P3_C3, assembly GCF_056402655.1. NCBI lineage: Bacteria > Pseudomonadati > Pseudomonadota > Alphaproteobacteria > Hyphomicrobiales > Nitrobacteraceae > Bradyrhizobium > Bradyrhizobium sp. P3_C3. The sequence goes on from NZ_JBFUGY010000006.1 coordinate 172,327, forward strand.
AAGTTCGCGTCCACCACCCTGAACTGGTTGACGATGATGCTGTCCGGGTCGATCGAGATGTTGGCGGACTTCGCGACGCCGCCGTTATAGCCGGTGATGTTCATGATCAGCGGGATCGCCGGATTCGAACGGATCTGCTCGCCCCTGACGTTGATCGTGTCTGCCGCCAGGTCGAGCTCCCGGACGACGCTGACCCAGTTGATCGTCAGGTCACCCGACGACGTCATCTTGACGATGTCGCCACTGATCCGGTCGAACGAGACCGATCCGGCTACATCGAAACGCGTCTCGCCGTTGGCGGTGATCGATCCGCCGCGGAGCGAGCCCGTGTCGGACTTGACGTAGAGGTCGCCGGCATCGCCCGGGATACCGGTCGTGGTGAGCTGGCTGAAGACGATATCGTTGACGGCATGCAGGGTCTGCGTGCCGCCGCTGATGGCGGTGCCAACGGTGATCCCTCCGGCCGTCGCGGTGACGTCGAGCGTGCCGCCCGCGCTAAGATTATCCCAACGAACGACGGTGCCGCTCAGGACTGCGTTGCCGGTCGTGGCCGTGAGGTTATGACCGGTGTTGGTCCCCGCCGCGATCAGCCTCGCCGAGCCATTGGCGGAGACCGAGCCCAGCGTTGGCACGCCGCCCGACATCACCGTTTGCGCCAGGATGAAACCGTTATCCGCATTGACGTTGATGCTGCCGGCGTCGCCGTTGATGCCCGTCGCCGTCAGCGCGTTGAAGGTGACGTTGTCGTGGGCGTGAATGGTCTGCGTGCCGCCGCTCTGCGCCGTCTGGAACGTGATGCTGCCCTGGCTTGAAGTCACGCCCAGCGTCGTGCCGACATTGAGGACATTCCAGTTGACCGGACCGCTCGCGGTCAGCAGGCCCCAGCCGGTCGTGGCGGCGAGCGTGTTGCCGGTGATGGTCGTGGCGGCAAGCAGCGTCGCCGAGCCGTTGGCCGAGACCGAGCCCTGGCTCGTCACGCCGCCGGACGTCACCGTCTGCGCCAGGATGAAGCCGTTGTCGGCGGTGACGTTGATGCTGCCGGCATCGCCGGTGATGCCGGTCGTCGTCAGCGCATTGAACTTCACATTGTCATGGGCGCGGATGGTCTGCGTGCCGCCGCTCTGCGCGGTCTGGAAGGTGATGCTGCCCTGGCTTGCCGTCGCGCCCAGCGTCGTCCCGACGTTGAGCGTGTTCCAGTCGATCGGGCCGGTCGCGGTCAGCACGGCCAAGCCGGTCGTGGTGGCGAGCGTGTTGCCGGTGATGGTCGTGGCCGCAAGCAGCGTCGCCGAGCCGTGGGCCGAGACCGAGCCCAGCGTGGTCACGCCACCCGATACCACGGTCTGCGCCAGGATGAAGCCGTTGTCGGCGGTGACGTTGATGTTGCCGACGTCGCCGGCATTTCCGGTCGTCGTCAGCGACTTGAACGTCACGTTCTGGGTCGCGTGGACCGTCTGCGAGCCACTGCTGTCGGCGGTCCCGATGACGATGCTGCCGTTGTTCGCGACGGCGCTGAAGCTGCCGCTCGCGCCGGTCGCCGTGCCCGCCAGCACCTGGTCAAGCGTCAGCGCGCCGGTGCCGATGATGTCCACGCTGCCCTTCACCGCGGAGAGCAGGCTCGCCTCGGTGTCGGTCAGCGCCTTCAGGTAGATGCCCCCGGCGCTCGCGCTCGCCGACAATTGTACGGCGTTGAAGGCGAGCCGGCTCGTGGCACTTCCGATACCGTTCGATGCACTCAGCGACAGCTCGGCGCCCGCGCCGGACGCGACGAACCTGGTCTGGCCGTCGCCATTGTCGAGGATCGCGCCCAGCGAAGCCACGCCACCGGCAGTGACGATGATCGAGGGCGCGTTCGAGGCCGCCGCATAAGACAGCGACGAATTCAGCTGGCCGATCGTCGCATCGCCCGTGGTGGTCACCGAGATCAATCCGGCCGCGTTGATGGCCGAATAGGCGCCCATCGTCAGCGTCGCGGCAACCAGGGTGACGCCGTCCGAACTGCTGGTCGCAACCACCGGCGCAGCGCTGGTGCCGGCAGCGAAATTCATGCCGCGGTTGGCAAGCAGCTGCATCAGGCCGCCGCTGGTGATGTCGGCATTGACGGTGAGCCCGCCGCGCGCAGCGTTCAGCGTCAGCGCACCGCCGGCCGTCAGCGTCCCATAGGTGCCGCTCGTGCCGACTATGAGATCGCCGGTGACGGCGAGGATGCTGAGGTCGCCGACCGCCGAGCCGGTCACCGCGCCGGAGATATTCACCTGCAGCGGCTGGAAGGTCGAGCCGTTGAAGCCGATGTTGCCGCCGGCGCGCAGATCGAGGTCGGCGCCGAGGATATGGATCGCCGAACGGTCGGTGAAGCCGGCTTCGGCATAGATGCTGCCGGTCGCAGCGAGCTGGATCGCATTGCCGGCGGCAATGTTGCCGAGAATGAGATCGCCGGTGGTCTGCTTCAGGTAGATGCCCTGCGCCGACGAAACCTGGTCGAGCTGGTCGTTGGACGGATCCGCGAACGCGATCTGGAGCGCGTTCGTATTGTTCGCGGGGTTGCTTCCGGCGGTTCCCGAGGGGGCACCGACATTGCCGTGCTCGGCGATCAGGGTCAGGTTGCCGATATCACCTGATATCACGGCCCCGCTTGCGTTGGCGGAGATGCTGTTGACGGCGTCGAGCTTGACGTCGCCGCGGCCGGTCACCTCGATGCCGTTGGCCTGCGCGGCCGCGATCGGGCCGTAGTTCGCAGTGACGCCGCCGAGCGCGAGGCTGTTCTTGCTGCCGAGATAGATATTCGACAGCGCCTTGGCCGAGATCGCGATCGGGTTGTCGACGACGACGAGGTTCTGCTGCGACAGGCTGACMGTATAGGTCGTGACATGGGTCGTCGGGTCCGTGACCGCGCCGACGGTGAGCTGGCCGGGACCGGCCGTGGCGAGCAATCCCCTCTGCTCCGGCGTCAGCGACGAGGAATCGACGCTGGTGAAGGTGAACGTCTGGGGCGCGGCCGAATTGCCGACCGAGCCGCGCGGCGCGTACAGCATGATCTGGTTGGCGTTGACATTGGCCACGACGTTCTCGTCGATCGGCGGCGGCGCCGCGCCGACGGCCGACGACGACACCGTGTACGCGAGCTGGCTCTGCGTCCACTGCGAGCCCGCGGTGATGATGCTATAGACCCGCTCGGTCGACGCCAGCGTATAGCTGTAGCTCGCATTGTAGGTATTGAGCGCCGTTTGCAGCGCCGTGTTGCTGGGCATTCGCTGATTGGCGGTTGCCACGCCGTCGAACAGTTTCGTGAACAGCGTCGTCGAAAGCGAAGTGCCGAACACCGTCCCCAGCGGATCCGCCGGCGCGGTGCCGAGCAATGTCGTCAGCGAGCTCTTGAGCTGGTCGGTGGTGATCTTGCCGAGCAGGAACTGGTCCCGCAGGAACCGCGTCGTGGCCTCGACCTGCATCTGCGTGGTCGTGACATTGGCGGGATCGATGATGCCGAGCTTGGCAGCCACCTGCGCCCGCAGCACCGTCAGCCCCACCGAGGTCGGATTGTAGGTGCTGCCGTCCTGGAACGCGATGTTCTTGAGCTGGAAGTAGTCGTTGTAGGCCGACGTCACCATCGACTGGTAGCTGTTGACGGCATTGGTGGCGGCGTTGCCGCTCAGCAGGTCGAGGCTCGCCCAGACGTCCTGCAGATGCTGGCTCTGCGCCTGGGTCAGACCAACCGCCGCGCGTCCGTTCAGGATGTTGGCTTGGTTGCCGTCGGAGCCTGCCGCCTCGAGGAACACCGGACCGCCGGTCGACTGGACCGTGCCGAGGCGCAGATCGCCCTTGGACTGGATGATGTAGGTGCCGGTGGCCGAGGCGCTGTCGAGAACGCCGCCATCGACAGTGCTGTTGGCCTGGACCGTGCCGGTCGCCTGGATCACCAGCGGATTGATGTTGGTCAGGGTGGACGCACCGTTGACGACGGCGCTGGTCGCGCCGATCGCGCCGGAGGTGGAGTTGATCTCGATGTTCTTGCCGATCACGACGGGATTGGCGACGTTGTAGGCGGACGCCGAGTTGATGTCGCCGGTCGCCGAGAGGAAGACGCTGCCCTGCGGCGTCGCGCCTGCCGAGTTCACCTTCACCTGGTTGATCGACAGCGCGCCGATGGCCGAGATCGCGATGTCGCGGTCGATCGAGCTCGCGGTCAGGCTGCCGCCATAGAGCTGCACCTGGACGGGCGCCTTGGTGGTGCCGAGCGTGCCGATACCGCCGTCACCCCGAAGCGTCACGCTCGTCCCCGAGATCACCGGGTTGTTGGCATTGGCGGCGACCGTGATGGACGAGTTGGCGCCGGTGGCGGCAAGCGTCGTCGTGCCCTGCTGGTTGTTGATCGACCCGTTGATGACGATGCCCGAGGTCGAATTGACCACGACGTCGCTGCTACTGCCGCCGATGAACTTGATGTTGATCGGGTTCGACGCCTTGACCGTGTTGGTCAGCGTGAGCGTCAGGTGATCATAGATCGCCTGGTACCAGTTGTACTGGGCGTCCGCGCCGCAGCACGCGTTGGAATGGGTGTTGAGTCCAACGGGGCTCCCATCCGGGTTCACGCCTCCCGCCCAGTGATAGCTGCCTGTGGCGGTGGTGACTTTCTGATAGTTGCTGCTCTGCGTGCCTGAAACCAGGTTGGTCGAGCGGGTCCAGTTCTCGCCGGTGACCTGATTGGGCGTGAAGCTCCAGCCGTAGTCGAACTGCGTGCTGGTGGGTAGACGATCCAGCGTCGCGGTGTCGACCCATTGATAGAGCATGTTCTCCTGCGTCCGGTACTGGACGCCCGCCGTACCGGTCCTGGCCGTAAGCATCGACGGGTCGATCGCGGCCGCAGTGACACTGTTGGTCTCGTACCGCGACACCTGCTGACTGCTTGCAGCCTTGGGATCGTAAACCCACCACGTCGTCTTCCCCTTGAGCTGGTCGACGATCTCGACCACGCTCTGGGCAGTGACGCTGGTATTGATGGTGTTGGTGACCAGCTGGAGCCCGCTGGTGTTGTTGACGGTGACCGTGCCGGCGCCGCCTTTGATCTCGATGTTACCCTGGGTCTGGGTGCTGTCGGTCGAGGTCGAGATGATCTTGCCGTTGAGGTAGACGTAGCCGCCGGCGCCCTGCGCCACGCCATTCATGATGAGCTGGTCGGTGAGAGCGTTGTACCTGACCCCGATCTTGGCGTCGCCGCTGGCCGACGCCGTCACGGAGCCCGAGATGTCGTAATAGACGCCGTTCCGCGCATTGGCCTGGGCCGCGGCAAAATCCGCGCCGCCGTTGCGGTTCTTGAGGCCGTTGCTGCCGTAGATGGCATCGTACGCCGCGGCGCCGATGTCGACCGAGTAATTGCTGCTCGAGCCGGCCTGGATGGTGCCGTTGATGTTGATCACCGACGCCGAGATGATGACCGCCTGGCCGCTGATGGTCCGGGTGGCAGTCGCGGTGGCCGGCGCGTCCGCGGTCTTCGGCGTGATCGCATCCGGCTGGATGTTGATCACCTGGAAGAAGCCCGAGCTGTCGCAGGCTGACGCACAGTTGAACGGCGTCTTGTACGGACCGCTATCGGTGTAGACGTTGCGGCCGTCATAAGTCGTTTTCTTCCACTGCGCGAGCACGACATTGGACGAGTCCTGCGACTGCCCCTCGATGATCTTGAGGGTCGCGATGTCAGGCACGCTGCCGGCATCGGGAGTGCTGGTGTTCCCAGGCGTACCCCTGCCCACCGGCAGGAAGATCGATGAATAGAGCGAGGTGCCGTCGTAATACGTCATCAGCATGCGCGCGGTGAAGATCGTGCTGGCGTCGGCGTTGCCGACGGGTTGATACACGCCGTGGCTGCCGTCGGTGCAGCAGTAATAGAAATAGGGGTGATCGGTTCCCGAAGCGATATGCGGAGCGGTATAGTAGTCGCCGTAGGCGCCGAGATAGGTCGCCGCCGTCATCACCGCGGTCAGCGTGTCTTCCGGCCTGTTTTCAGTGGTGGCCCATTGCGAGGTGACCGCGCTGCCGCTGTCGTAGAAGCTCCCGATACCGCCGAGGAAGGTGAAGGTGCCTTTGGGCACCACGATCTGGACGGTCGCGGCACTGAGCGACTGCGATGCGACGACGCTGCCGAGATTGTTGATGATCTTGAGCAGGCCGTTCGCGTTGTTGACGGCGCCGTTGAAATAGATGTCGGGCGTGCGGGTCAGCACGTTGCCGTTCTGGTCGATACCCTGGCCAGAGTCCGGATCCAGGCGGTTGTAGGTGGCGGAGACGTCGATGACCGGCGAGGCGCTCGGCATCGCGGTGAAAGTCACGTTGGAGTGCGAATTCGGGTCGACATGGTCGATCTGGCGGTAAGTGATGTTTCCTCCGGTCACATCGGCGACCGTGAGATTGCCCAGGCTCATGAAGTCGAGACCCTTGTTCTCGATCTTGATCAAGGGCGAGCTGCGCGCGATGACCGCGGGCGCGGCAGGATTCGTGCCGCTGTTGCCGGTGAGCTTCTGCGCCAGGATCGAGACGTTGCCGGCGGACACCAGGATGTCGCCGAACGCGAAGGCGTTGCCGGGCGCGTCGGAGGTGAACGGCGCCTGCTTGATCAGCGTGTCGATCTGGCGCTGGATGTCGCCGGTCGGATCGGTGCCGGACGGCGACATGCTCGCGGGCGACGTGGGCGTCGCCGCCGCGAGCTGCGAGCGGACCTGCGCCGCGGTCAGGCCGGTCAGCGTCGCCAGCTGGTTGACCACCAGCTGGTAGGGATTGAAGTTGCCGACGACGGCATACTGGACCGTCTGGTGGTTCCAGCTCATCACCGGGCTGAAATGATTGACGTCGGGGACGAGCTCGAGGACCGACGAAGAGCCGTTTGCCAGCAGGGTATACGGACTGGTCGTGCTCAGTGTCGGCGCGGCCGCACCGAGCTCGATCGTGATCGTCACATCGTTGTTGACGCCGGCCACCACCGTGCCATTGAGCGCGACATCGCCGGTTCCGCTGGTGTGGCTGTGATTGTCGCTGTTCTTGGCGCTGAAGATGTCCAGATACGGATTGTAGTTGCTGCCGTTGCCGGCCGCCGTGACTTGCCCCTGGGTTGCGCCCAGGTAGATGTCGCGCACACCGAGCACGCTCGAGGTGGGCGCAAGCGTCAGGCTCGTGGTGTCGTCGGCGTTGGCCGTGCCGCGATAGAGCGCGGAGATCGGAATAGCGGTGTTGTTGTAGACGACCGTCGTTGCCGTCGCCTGCACGCTGCTGAAGACGCTGCCGTCACCGGCGAGGCCCGCATAGATGGTGATGTCGCGCCAGGCCGCGATCTTCGCGTTGTCGCCGACATTGACGGACTGGTTGGCGTGGACCCAGCTGTTGGTGCTGGCGCCGACGCCCGCGATCGCGCCGTAGAGGCTGGCATTGGCGTTGTTCGCCGCCGCCATCTTCGCGGCCGTGCCGATATAGATCTTGCCCACGCTGAACAGCTCGCGGGCATTGATGTTGACCGCGAGCGTGGCGTTCGCCGTCATGTTGGATTCGGCGCCGCCGCCGGCGAAGAAGCTGGCCGTGGCGAGGCTCGCCGTATCGTTGGTGTTCAGCGTGTTGTAGGCCTCGATATTGATGAACGCCGCCGACGTCCGCGGATCGCCGTTGAGGCTCAGGACCGTGCCGGCCCCGATATTTGTGTTGACGTGCTGGGTGACGGTCGACGTGCTGAGTGCGGCTGCACCCGAGAACGAGCCGCCGGAGCCCGACCGCGCGCCGCCGCCGCCCTGGTTGACGATGTCGTTGGCGATGACGACCATGTTGCCGCCCGCCGAATTGATGATCAGGTGCGTTCCGATCTCGGCAGTGGTGGTCGAGTCGACGTCGTTCTGCGCCTTGCCGGCGGAGACACCGGCCGTCGACGCCTGATAGGCGTCGCCGCTGGCGGCATAATTCGTGGTGTGCTTGGCATTGATGCGGAGGCCGCCGTAATAGAGCGTGTCATCCGCCGTGCCGCCGTCGAACCGCGCGTTGGTCACGGCGGTCGAGCTGGTGGTCGCGACCGCTGCCGCGCCGGCATAGGTGCCGCCCGCGCCGACCGTCGCGTTGGACACGTTGGTATCCGTGCCGGTGGCCGTGATCCGGAGGATGCCCGTGTAATTGCCGTGATTGAGATTATCCATATCGGCGGGCGCACCCAGATAGGCATAGGTGTGCGCGTTCGACGACGTTTGCGCGACCGTCGCACCGAGCGCCAGGAAGCCGCTCGAAAGGCCCGTCCCCTCGGCGTATTGGGCGCTGTCGTTCTCGGCCGCGATGGTGACGTCGGCGTTGGGAAGCCGGATCCCCGTCCCGCCATAGGCGCTCACCGTCGCGTTCTCGGACGCCACGGCAAGGCTGCCCTGTGCGCCGATCAGCGAGCCGCCGCCGCCGGCGAGCGCCTTGGCCCACGTCGTGGTGCCGACGGTCGGAACCAGCGCCATGGCGGTTACCGCGAGCGCACCGCCCGAGAAGCTGACGTTGTCGCCGACATCGGCCGTAACCGTGGCGCCGACCGTGGACTTGGCGATGGCGACGCCGACGGCACCGCCACCGACCGAGACGCCGATTGCCTCGCTCGACAGGTTGGGCGCGATCGACGCCGACACCAGCGTGCCGACGCCGGCCGCCGACGTCGTGATCGAGGCACTGCTGCCGATCTCCGCCAACACGGACGAGTTCTCGTGGGCCTCCGCATCCGCACCGACGCCCGCGACGATGCCGCCGCCAAGTGCTGTGGACGTCGTGGTCAAGGTGCCGGCGCCGCTTGCTCCAACTGCCAGAGTCGTGACGTTGACGGCGGAGCCGTTCAGAACCCTCGCAGCGACCGAGCTCGTTCGGCTTGCCGACGCGACCGAAGCGCCGACGGCCACGGCGCCGCCGGTGACGCCGCCGGTGAAGACCACCTGGGTCGTCGAATCCTGCGCCATGACCGCGGCGCCGGTACCGGTGCCGCCCGTGCCGGTGATCTGGCCGCCAAGCATCGCCACCACGGAGTTGCTGACATTGCCGACCGCAACAGCCGCATCGGCGCCGAAATAAAGCGCCGCACCGCCGGCGATCGCCTCGGTGTCGATGGTCTTGCCGGCATAAGGTCCGGTGGTCGCGTCCTTGACCACCGCCGCAACGGTGACAATCGGTGCCGAGACGGCCAAAGGCGTATCTGCAGCCACCAGCACGCCGGAGCCGTTGCGTCCGTAGTCACTCAGATTGGCGAGCACGGTGCTGTTGACGCTGGTGTAGCCAATGCCCGCTCCGATGCCGACATTCTTCGCAAAGCCGGCGCCGAGCAGATACATCTTGGCCGCATTGGCGCTGGTGGCAGTGACATTGACCTGCGTGCCCGTGACGTTGCCGCCAGCGATCTGCGCGACGACGGCGTCGTTGCCGCCGCTCAGCACGCTGCTGACGTCGTAGGTCGAGCTGACATTGGCGCCGTTCGGATTGCCGGCCGTGCCGCTGGCGACCGCGTTGCTGCCTTGCGTGTGGTTGGTGCCGTTGTTCACGGACGCGATGGTGCCGTTGTTGCCCTGATTGAGCTGGCCGGTCTGCTGGCCCTGGGTGTCGGCATCGGCGGTGTTGGTGCCGATGATGATGACGCCGACCGTCGCGCCGATACCGACGCTGCCGCCGATGCCCGCGGTGACCGCGTAGGACAGCACCTCCTTGGTGCTGAGCGCATTGACGTTGATCGCGCCAGCCGAGTTCAGATTGCTGTTGCGGCTTTCCGCAATGGTCTGGCTCTTGAAGCTGATGACGTTGGCGGCGGCGCCGATGCCGACCCCTGCCCCGCTGGCCCCGACCGCGAGCGCACCGGCGATCTCCTTGATCGCCACGTCCTCGGTCGCGTTGATGGTGACCGCGCCTGCCGAACCGCCCGTCACCGATTGCAAATTGGTGTCGTAGACGCCGGCGATGGTGGTGTTGTTGGCGATCTCGATGTTCGCCATGCCGGCGATCGCCGCCGTGCCGGTCGAGAGCGCACCGCCGATCGCATAGGCCTCGAAGCGGTTCTTGGTGGTGGCCTCGACGTCGAGCGCGCCGCTCAGATTGAGCGCGGTCGTGTGTGCGGCGCCATTGCCCTGATAGTGGAACTCGTCGCCGACATAGGCCTCGGTGCGGTTCGACGAGACCTGGACCAGGAACGCCGCGCCGATCGCGGCCTGGCTGCCATAGGCGCCGGAGCCGTTCGCCGAGAAGATGCCGGTGTTGTTGGTGGCGTTCACCGTCAGCGATGCGGCCGTCAGCGCGCCGCCGTCGACATAGGCTTCAGTCGTCGCCTGGAAGACGTTCAGCCCGACCGAGCCGGTGTTGAAGCCGATCGCGATCGAGGACGCGTCCTGCTCGGCATTGGCCTTCACGGTGACGGCGCCGACCGTCGCGCTCGACGACTGCGCGCCGCCGACAGTCGAGTTGGTGATGTAGGCAAACGTACTGCGCTGCATCGTGGTGCTGATGATGGTCGCACCGCCGCCGCCGTTGCCGGTCGGAGCCACGATGCCGGCACCGAACGCGCCGGAATAGGAGAAGCTCGACGCCGCGACCTCGATCTGCGGCGCCAGCGTCGACGAGGTCAGGCGCGTGTCGATGGAAGCGCTGTCGATATAGGCCCGGGTCTGCCCGCTCATCACGTTGGTGATCGGGTTGATCATGATGGAGATGCCGCTGCTCGCGGCGACCGAGGCGACGTTGGTCACGACCGCCTGGTGCGAACTCGCGACCACGGCAAGGCCGCGCAGGATGTCCTGGTTCTCGGCGAGATCGGGCGTAGAGTCGGTCGGCGCGTGGGCGGTGCCGAGATCGAAGGCATGCACCAGCGTGCCGTTGTTGACCGACAGCGTATCGGTGGTGCTGGTCCCGAGCGCATCGACCTTGGTGTTCGCCCCGCTGATATAGGCCGCGGTGGTTCCCGTGATCTGGTTGGTGACCAGCGAGCCTGCGCCGCCGGCTGCGCCCTTGCTGATCGACACGGCACCGGCAAACACGGCCGCCTTGTCGTTGTTGCCGGCGATCACGGCGACGTTGTTGGTGGCGGTGACGTCGGCGCCGTTGATCCCATTGGTGCCGGCGGCGGTGATGCTGGCGGTGACGTTGGTGCCCATCAGATTGGTGGCGACCGAACCGGCCAGCCCGACCTGCGAGGACATCGCGATACCGACGGCGACGGTCGAGATGTTGGCGTTCGAGTTCGCACCGACGGCGACGCTGCCCGAGGCGGTCAGCTTGGACCCGGTGACGCCGGCGCTGACATTGTTGGCGATGCTGCTGTAGACGAGTGCCAGGCCCGCGGCGCTGCCTTGCGTCGAGGCGCCCGCGACGGCGGCGGTTCCGGTGATGCTGGAATTGTCGGTCGCGTTGACGGAAATGTTCTTGGCCGTGACGGACGATTGCGTCGCGCTGGACTGGCCGTTGCCGATGGCCGCCGTAACGGTATTGGAGATGCTGCTGATCGTGGTACCGCCGACGCCCGCAAACTGTCCGGTCGCCAGACCAAAGCCGATCGTGACCGCCTGGATCTTGGAGGAGTCGACCGCGCTCACACTGACATTGCCGTTGCTGCCGGCGGTCATCAGGACGTTGGCGATATAGGCCGAATGCGTGGTTGCGATGGTGTTGTAGACGATCGAGGCGCCGACATTGTTCTTGCCCGCCTGGATGAGACCCGCAACGGAGACGATGCTGGCTCCCGGACCGTTGCCCGTGCCGCCGTTGAGCGCAGCCGCGCTGAAGTCGATGCAGTTCTGCCCGCCCGTGCCACCGGCGACCGTGCAGGTATCCGACGCGAGAAGATTGTTGTTCGACTTCTTGACGAGGTTGCCGAGCGCAGTGTCGAGCGCCGACACCGCGCCGCTGTCCGCCAGCACCGTCACGCGGCCGACATTGATGCTCACCGTCGAGCCGCTGTTGATATAGGCTGTCGTGGTCGGCGTGATCTCGCTGACGACGATCGCGCCGGCAAGTCCGTTGGCGCTGGCCCCGCCCCCGCCTGAGGCCGCACCGGCCGCAATCACGCTGGCGCTGTCGGCCATCACCAACAGGGTGTCGTAATTCGAGATCGCCGTGCTGCGGATATGCGCGTCGGTCGCGTTTCCGCCCGTGGGATCGGCGATCGAGGCATAGGTCAGCCCGATGCCGACTCCGGCCTGGCCGCCCGATATATAGAGAGAGCCGCCGCCGATCGCGATGTTCGTGGTCTGGTAGGCATCGACCTCGAGCGCCCGGTTGACGCCGGACGCCTGCCCCGTGATCGTCGAGCTCTCGATATAGGCGTTGGCGCTGTCAGTGATGATGCCGACGGAGGCCGACAGCGACGCTGAATTGGATTTCGATCCCGCCACGCCGATGGCAACGACGGTCTCCGAGCCGCCATTGAGCGCCTGCACCGTCACCGAACTCTGGTTGTTCATGGTGGTGCCGTAGATATAGGCGAGCGTCGCATTGTTCGACATCGCCGCCGCGATCGCGCCGCCGATCGCAGCCCCCGTGGCAGACCCTCCGGCCAGATTGAGCGCCGCGGAGCCGGAACCATTGTTGAGCATAGTGTCGTTCAGCGCCTGAACGATCGTGTTGGTCAGCACGGCGCCGGTCGTGGTGTACTTGTTGACCGTCGTGTTCCTGATATAGGCGCTGGTGCCGAGCGAGACGTCGCTCACTGACGAGCTGCCGGCGAGATCGAGGCTGAAGCCGCTCGTGCTCGATCCCGAGGTCGAACCAATCTTGCCCGCCGCCGTCGTCACGCCGGCGGTGCCTCCGGTCGAGGCGGCGCCGGCAGCGCCTGCCTTGTCGGAGAAACTCGACGACGCCGGGTCGGAGACGGCTGCCGCGACGGCGGCCGCTGTGATGCGTCCCGAAGTGGTCGCGCCGAGTGTCAGATTGTCGACATTGACCGCCCCGCTTCCGCCGCTGGTGCCGGCGAACGGATCGTTGGCGCTGAACACGCCGGGCCGGATGTCGGAATGGTTGTCGCCGATATAGGCGGAGGTGTCGGTATTTGCGCCGAGATAGGCGACCGACAAGCCGACCGCCGAACCGCCGCTCCCGTTATAGCTCATCGCGCCGGACAGCGTCACGACCGACAGATCCTGCTGCGCCAGAATGCCGACGGTCGGGGCATAGACGGTGGCCTGGCTCGAGATCGACGCGTGCGTCGTGTTGTTCAGGAAACCGAGCGAAGTGATGCCGTTCAGCGCCAGCGTGCCGGCAGCCTTGCCGGACGACGGTGCGACAGCGACGAACCGGTCGGAAGTGATCGCGTTGACGGCGATGTCGTCCGCAGCACGCAGCGTCGCACGGTCCGAAACGCCGGCGATGGTATTGGTGTTGAACTGGACGAGATTGAGCGCGCCGCCGACCGAGGAGCCGCCCGAGGTGTTGCCGAACAGGAAGCCGAGCGTGCCGACATTGCCGGCGGCGTCGATCGACGCCGTGGTCGTGGTGGCCGCGATCTGGAGGCTGGCGTTGTAGGTATGGACGTCGCCATTGTCCATCCCGACCGACCAGCCGGTGCCACTGCCGCAGGCCGCGGTCGCGCAGGTTGCCGTCAGGCTCGCGTTGCCGGCCACCCACGCCGTCGTGTTGTTGTTCACGACGAAATGGTTCAGCGAACCGGCGATGCCGATCGTGTCGCCAGCGTCCGCGGTGGCATTGGCGTAGCTGGTCAGGATGTTGCCGCCGACGCCGAGATTGCCGTTGAGGTGGCTCAGCACCGCGCCCAAACCATCCCACTTCAGCCAGGTGTTGGTGATCGGCAATTCGGTGGTGGCATCGACGGCGATATTCGCCGCGTTGACCAGGGTTCCGCCGCCGATATAGGCGTTCGAATTGTGGGTGAAATTGCCCCAGGCGACGGCCGCGCTGATCGCGGTGCTCTCGCCGGACACCGGGTCCTTCGTGATCGCGCTGGACGTCGCATTGCTGCGAACGCCGCGATCGATGACGTTGCTGGCGACGGCGACGTTGCCGCTGGCATAGATGCTCGGCGCGCCGCCGCTCGGATTCTGCGCGATCGCAGCGGTTGCGCTCTGCGTGCTGTTGGCCAGCGAGAGCGCGCCTGCGACTTTGAAATCGAAGCTCAACGGCATCAGCGAGCCCATATGGTCCCTGATGATCGACGTCGGCGCGGTGACGGCACGCAGTCCTCTTTCGATTGCCGCGATCAGTGCCGGGAGGCCGGCGATGGACGAAGCCATCGTGGAATTGAGCGTGGTATCGGACGTCGCTTCGACCAGAACGGAGCCGTTCATCCGGTTGGCGGTATCGGTTCCGAGCGATGCGCCGAGCGTCGCGGTCACGGACGTCGTGATGTCGCTGATGGCGAACGCGCCGCCGACAGCACCGCTCGCCCCCGTTCCGGGCGCCGCAACCGACGTTGCGCTGGTCGAGAACGAGTTGTTGTTGATCGCGCGCACCTTCAGGGTGCTGCCGCTCGCGTTCACCGTGCCGGCAGCAATATGCGCGCCGGTCGCGACGTTGGCGGTCGTTGTCACCGATCCCGTGGAATAGGCCACCGTCGGGACAATCTGCGCGCTCGTCGACGCCGCGAGGGCCGAGATGGCGATGGTCGCATCGTTGAGCGCCTTGATCTCGAGGTTGCCGCCGGCGTTGACCGTCGCGCCCGAGGCCACGTTGGTCGTGGCAGTGCCGTCGATCTTGCCGACGACCACGCCGGCCGCGACCGGCGTGAGGCTGCCGAGCAAGGTGGAGGCGACCGCCGGATTCGACGCGGTCTCCGTGGCGTGCGCCGAAATGGTCACATCGCCGCGCCCGTTGATGTCGGCATGGCTGTTGATGTTGATGGTCGCCGTAGCGCTTGCGGCGAGATAGCCGCCATTGAGCCCGAGCACCGAGGCGGCAAGCGTCGAGCCGACAAGCGCAAAATCACCGGCCACAGAACCGTTCAGGAAGCTCGACACGGCCGTCGAGGTTGCGGTGATCGAGACGATGCCGCCGGTAATCTTGCCGTCGACCGTGATCGCCGTCGCGGCGGTGGCCTGGCCGGACAGCTTGATGTCGCTCGCCGTTGCCCTCAGCGTCACGTTGCCGTCGGCGTAGGTGGTCCCGCCGAAGTTGACCGACTGGGCCAGGATCTGCGCGCCATTCATGATCTCGATGTTCGGCGCGTCGATGATGACGTTGTTGGCGTTGCCGGTCGAATGGCCGGAGCCATCGAGACGGCGGGCATCGATCATCGCATGCGCGGCGAGCGTGATGGAATGATCGGCCTGGATGAGGTAGTCGGCACCGGCGCTGAGCCCGGCGAGCGCATTCACGATGGAGCTGTTCGACAGCGTCACGCCGGTGTCGCCCTGAGCGGCATCACCCACGACCACGTCGGTCGGGTCGATCAGCAGCGTGCCGGCCTTGCCGTTGTCCGCACTGAGATCGACCTTGATGCCTTTCCCAATGTCGATGATCCCGTTCGCGCTGAAGTCGACGAGACCGGCATTGCCCGTCTTCGCACTGGCATCGAACCTGGCGCCGCCCGCGACGGTCAGGTTCTGCGCCGCCTTCAGGCGGATCTCTCCGGCATTGCCGTTTGCGCTTGCGATGTTGAGATTGGCCTTCTTGCCGACATCGATGTTGTTGCCGGCCTGAACCGTGATGTTGCTCGGCGTCGCGCTCTTGCTCTGCGCAGTGAGGCGTCCGTTGATCCTGGCGTTGTTGACGGCGCCGATATGGATCGAGCCGTTGCTCACGGTGATCGCGCTGGCGCTGCGCAGGCCCTTGGAGTTGACGGAGGCTGCGAACTTCGCGGCGTGGTCGAGATTGGCGATGTCGCGCTGGCTGGCGCCGCCGACAAAGACGTTCTGCCCGGTCAGGCGCACACCGTCGATCGCGTTGATGCGGCCATAGATACGGATGTTGCCGTCGGGCGAGACAGGGAACGAGCCCGCCATCAGATTGCCGACCGCCGACTGGTTGATCTGCCCGCCTGCGCCGATCAGGCTGTCGGTGAACTCGCGTGTCGGCGTCGAGACGTTGAGGCTGCCGACATTCACCGTGCCGCTGCGGCCGACCACGAACCCCTGGGGGTCGGCGAAATAGACGTTACCGCCGATCGCGCCGTTCATGTAGGAGTTCAGCGTGCCGTTGACGTAGACCGGGGCGTCGCGAACGATGTTGACGAGGTTCTGCGTGCCGGTCGGCAGTTGCAGATTGACGGTGTTGCCCTGCCCGACGCTGAACTGCGAGAACGAGTTGAAGGCGTTGTTGCCCGAAATCGTCGACGTCGTGACGTTGGTCACGCTGCCTGATGTCTGAAGGCTCGTCCCGGTGCGGCCGTCCGGGGTGATCACGTTCGCCGTCTGCGCCTGCAGGCGGACGCTGAACACCGGCAGGAAGACCATCTGCATCGCGCAGAGCAGCGACATCGAGCGGAAGCGTGCCAGCCTCCGCAGCGTCGTCAGCTCGTCATTGTGTCGCGTCGCAGATGGTCCGCGCATTTCATATCCTCTTCATCGGCATTCGCGCCGATCCACAACCGGGTGGGAGAATGTCGTGAGGTCGTCCGGCATCAGAACTGGCCGGGCGGCAGCTTGAAGATGTCGGGGCTCTTGGCGTCGGCCACGTAGAACAGCAGCAGGCTGGTCGGGGTCAGCACACGCTGGTTGTTCTCCTTGTTCTCGAACGTGCCCTGCAGAAGCAGGATCACCGAGCGATCCTTGGCGTCGCTGCCACGGAACATCACGATGCCGCCGGCGACGGGCATGTTCATCGCGATCGAATCGGGCTTGAAGCCTTCGCCCATGAAATGGGCGCGCAGGATGTTGGCGTTGGAGAACAGCTTCTCCGGCGTCATCGCCGTGTCGGTCCCCTTCGACCAGACCGCGCCGATCTGGATCAGCGACTTGGACTTGTAGCCGAACACATAAGAGAGCTCGGCAGTCCCGCCGTTCGGCAGCAGCTCGGGAACGGAGAGCAGCAGACTGTGCGTCAGCTCGGACGCGTTGTCCTGCGGCCTGATCGCGTCGGGCTTGGCGCTGAAGTCCTTGGTCATCGCCGCGCGCACGTCGGATTCGTTCATGCCGAATTTGGCGGAGCGAAAGCCGTCGATCGCCTTGGTCGTCTTGTCGTCCGCACCGGTGGTCGGCGTCTCGGTCGCAGCAGCGACCGGCGCACCGGCGGCGGCAGCTGGCGCCGCACCGGCAGCGGCGGCTCTGGGTGCCGGCGCAGCCTTCTGCTTCGGCACCACTCCCTGAGCCGCGAGCGGCCCGGCTGCAACAGAGGTCAGCAGGCCCACGAGGGCCGGAAGAAGATAGATTTTGCGCATCGAAAACCTTCGAAACAAACCTGAAACAACGCTTCAAAAAATCAGCCGCTCAGAAATCGACTTCTCCGAACCGTCGTCTCAACGAGACGGGAAATGTTGCAACGCCACAATGCGTTGCAGATCGTCACGGAGCAGACAAAGCTCGAAACAGCGACTCTTTGGCCGGGTAGGAATACGGTATCGGACTGCCGAATGCTGCGAATGAACATTCATAAGCGCATTTTTTCATCAATTGTGGACACCGCCCTTTCGCGTTAAGCATCCGGCTGGGACAGACCATCGTGCAAAGAATTCCATGACCGAACGGCCTTCCGCGTTCGCGCTCGATCGCCGCGGCTTCATTCGTCTCGCAGGCACAACCGCCGCAGGCTGGATTGCGCTCGGCGCAACGTCAGATCGCATGCGGATCGTTGCCTCGCTGACGGGATTGCCGCTCGACGACGAACTGACCAGACGGAGCATGACCGACAGCCCGACCTCCCGCCTGGGTGGTCTCATCGTCGGCTTGAGGCAGCGAGGCTGGGTCGAAGGCGTCAACTTCCGCCTCGAGCTTCGTTCGACCTTCGGCGGACCGGACAAGCTCAAGACCGCGGTCCAGGAGTTGCTCGAGCTCAAGCCGGACGTGATCCTGACCGGCTCGACCATCGAAACCGCCGCAGTCTTTGCCGCCACCAAAACCATCCCGATCGTTTTCGCGACCGCCAACGATCCCGTCGGCAACGGCTTCGTCGAAAGCCTCGCGCATCCCGGCGGCAACGTCACCGGCTTCACCAACAGCACCGCCGAAATGGGCGGCAAATGGCTTCAGCTGATCCGGGAGGCGGTGCCGGATCTCGCGCGCGTCGGCGTCCTTTTCAACCCGGCGACCACGCCCCGCGCCGGGCGCTTCTTCCTCGAATCGATCGAGCAGGAGGCCGCGACATCAGGGGTGTCCGTGGCCCCCGCGCCAGTCAACGCGCCAACGGACATCGACGAAGTCATCAGGCGCTTTTCCGAACCGCCCAAGGCGGCGATGGTTGCGCTGGTCGACAGCTTCCTCGTGGTCCACCGTCAGGCGGTCGTGGCGGCGGCAGCCAAACATCGCGTCCCCACGATCTATCCGTTCCACTATTTCATGGATGCGGGCGGACTGATGAGCTACGGGCCGACGCTGGAGGTGCGCTCGGCCGATTACGTCGATCTCATCCTGCGCGGCACCAAGGCCGGAGATCTGCCGGTGCAATCGCCGCGGAAATACGAGCTCCTGATCAACCGCACTGTCGCCCGCTCGCTCGGATTGAACATTCCATTCACGCTGCTGGCGCGCGCCGACGAGATCCGCGAGTGAACGAGGCGATCGACCAGGGACATTTGCGGACGCCCCCGGGCCGGTTGTTCCGAAAATATCTCTACTCGATCGTCGCCCTCGCCTTTGCCGCGCTCGCCATCAACACTGGCTTCGACGTCTGGTTCTCCTATCGCGAGCAGAAGCAGCTTCTCGCGGCGACCCAGCGCGAGCAGGCAGCAAGCGCGGCCATCCAGATCGGCCAGTTCATCGGCCAGATCGAAAGCCAGATCAGATGGCTCTCGCGGCTGCCTCCGGAGCTGTCGAGCAACGAAGACGACCGCCTGAACGCGATCCGGCTCCTGCGCCTCTCGCCCGCGATCGCGGAAATTGCCGAGCTCGATTCGCAGGGCCGCGAGCAGGTGCGCGTGTCGCGCCGTGTCGCGGACAGGGTCGGCAGCAAGGCCGATCTCTCGGCTTCGCCGGCCTTCCGTGGTGCCAATGAAAGCCGGGCCTATTACGGGCCGGTCTACTTCCTCGGCGACACCGAGCCGTTCATGACGCTCGCCACGCGCGGGACCGGGCGGAATCCCAATGTGATCGTGGCCGACGTCAATCTGCGCTTCATCTGGGACCTCGTCGCCGGGATCAGGGTCGGCAACACCGGCAAGGCCTATGTGGTCGACCGCATGGGAGTCCTGATCGCGCATCCCGATCTGTGGCCGGCGCTGCAACGGACCGATCTCTCCGGGCATGCCGACGTGCGCGCCGCACTCGACGGCGTGGGGCCGCCTTCGGGCGGCCTGGTCAAGGGGGATCTGTCAGGCCAGCGCGTGCTCTCGACCTATGCGACGGTCCCCTCGCTCGGCTGGCTGGTGTTCGTCGAGCTTCCGCTCAGCGAGGCCTACGCCCCGATCTATGCATCGATCGGACGCGCGACGTTTCTCCTGGTCGTCCTGCTGGCCTGCGCGGTCCTGGTGTCCCTCTGGCTCAGCCGGCGCATGACCGTGCCGATCCAGATCCTGACGCAGGGCGCGCGGCGGATCGGCAGCGGCGATCTCGGCCTGCGGCTCGCGATCAAGACCGGCGACGAGCTGGAAGCGCTCGGCGACCAGTTCAACCGGATGGCCGCTCACTTGCGCGACTCCTATGCGACGCTCGAGCGCAAGGTCGCCGAGCGGACCGCCGAACTCGAAAAGACCCGCGATCAGGCCCTGGCCGAGCATGACGCGGCCGAGCGCGCGCGCGGGGCCGCCGTGCTGGCCAACGAGACCAAGTCGCGCTTCCTCGCCGTCGTCAGCCACGAGCTGCGCACGCCGCTGAACGGCGTCATGGGCGTGCTGCAGCTGCTCGACGACCGCAGCCTCGGCGAGGCACAGCGCCGCCACCTCGCGACCGCGGAGGCATCGGGCGAAACGCTGATCGCGCTGGTCGATGCCATCCTGGAATATGCCCGCCTGGAGGCCAGCACCGAAACGCTGGAGACGCGCGACTTCCGCCTCCACCAGCTGATCGAGACCGCCGCGGAGCTGATGTGTCCGCAAGCCTTCGGCAAGGGCCTGACCTTCGACCTCGCCTGCGATGCGACGGCCGACACATCCGTGCACGGCGATCCGGTCAGACTCAACCGCATCCTGCTCAATCTGATCGGCAATGCCATCAAGTTCACCCCGCACGGCGGGATTGCGCTCGCGGCGGCCGCCGAGCAACGCCACGATCATGTCCTGCTGCGCATCACCGTTCGCGATACCGGCATCGGCATTGCGCCCGACATGCACGAGCGCATCTTCGACGATTTCGTCCAGGCCGACGACAGCATCGCGCGGCGGTTCGGCGGCACCGGCCTCGGACTCGCGATCGCACGCCGGCTCACGCGCCTGATGCGCGGCGAGCTGACGGTGGAGAGCACGCCGGGCGCGGGCAGCACGTTCACGCTTCAGGTGCCGCTCGGCCACGCCGCAAGCGGCGTCGCGCAAGGCGCGGTCCCGCCGCCGTCGCGGCAGCTCCGCGTGTTGCTGGTCGACGACGATCCCGTCAATTGCGAGGTCGGCGAAGCGATCCTGAACCGGCTAGGCCATCGCGCGACGATTGCGAGAGACGGCGCGTCGGCCATTGCGCTCGCCCGCGATCAGGCGTTCGACATTATCCTGATGGATCTGCACATGCCCGACATGGACGGCGTCGAGGCGGCCTCGCGGATCGGCAAGCTCGGTCTGCCAAAAATGCCGCGCATCATCGCGGTGACCGCCGACGTCTCCACCAGCGCCCGCGAGCGGCTCGCCGGCGCCGGCATCGCCAAAATCGTCAGCAAGCCGATCCTGATCAACGCGCTACGCGAGGCGATCGAGGACGCCCCGGATGAGCCGGCCGCCGCGCAACTCGCTGCAGGCGCATTGATCGACCGGCATTTCCTCGACGACCAGCGCGAGCTGCTCGGCCCCGCGCAAATCGAAAAGCTCCATCATTTGCTGGGGGAGACCAGCGGCAAGCTGATCGCAGACATCGCCAAGGCGGCAGCGATTGGCGATCACAAGCAGCTTGCGCGGCTCACGCACCAGCTCGGCAGCGCCGCCAGCGCGCTCGGCCTCGTCCGCCTGTTCGGGCGCAGCCGCGAAATCGAACTGGCGGCGCCCTCGATGTCCCCACCCGAATGCCAGGGCGCCGCGCGCGAACTCGTGGCGCTTCGCGAGGCCTCGATGAGTGCGCTCGACGATCTGCTCCGGACTGCTGAGCAGCGTTCGGCCAGCTAAGCGGTGTTCCCATAAATCGGGGTGCTTGGGTCAGGCACGGCTGATGACCGGTAATCTGCCAATAGTGGGGGAATGGTGGATCTCGCCAGAGGTCGCAGAAGAGCCACAAGCGGACGGCAGGGAAGGCCCGCTCAGTCAAAAGTTGAAGTAAACCTTCGAACAATCTCCGCAATCCGAGGCCCCGTAAATCTGTCTACCGGGTTGATGCTGCGGTCATCACGATAGAACTCGCCCGCGTCGAAGGCCAAGTAAACGTCCCAAAATAGAGGAGGCAAATCCGGCTCCCGCCCCATAAGGCCCATCAGTTCGTTTACGACCCGATCACAGAAATCGAAATCAAGGGTACTTTTGTTAAATCCTGACGCTAGTTCGAGCGCCAACGCATCGTACAACACATCCCTAGCTAACCCGCTCTGCCCGTTCCATTGATCCAGAACGGTATGGTTCAACAAGGGCTGCGGCTCAGGCCCTTCAAGCACATTCTCAGCCTTATGACTTGCGTTAAGCGAAGCAATCATTTCCTCTATGATGGACATCTGCTGGATAGCCCCGCACGAATTTTCAGCTAAGGCTACCCTGTACCATAAGAAAGCAGGCTTGGAGCTTAACGTCCGTTTCGGGTCAAAATGCCAAGAACTCAGCGCGAGCAAATCCAGTCGGCTACGCCCAAATAAGCAGACGCTGATGGCGAGCGGAGCCGACATATCTCGGCCCGGCTCTTCCGCGCGGATCATTTCGGCCGGCCTGACGCCGCCTCGTCCTCGCGCCCAAACCGCTCCACCAGAAAATCAATAAACAGCCTGACCTTCACCGAAAGATGCCGAGTCGGCGGATACACCGCATAAAGCGCGAGCGGCGGCGCGGAATAGTCGTCCAGCACCGTCCGCAGCTCGCCCTTCTTCAACGCATCGGCCGCGATGAACTCCGGCAGCAGCGCGAGGCCCCTGCCCTTGATCGCGACGTCGCGCAGCACTTCGGCGTTGTTGACGCAGAGCGACCAGGCCGGCTGGATCCAGTGATCACCGTCGCTGCCTGTGAGCTTCCACTGATTGCCGGTCAGCAGGAACCCGTAGGTGAGCGAGGCATGCTCGCGCAGATCCTGCGGATGCTTTGGCGTGCCGTGACGCGCGAGATAATCCGGCGAAGCGCAGATCATGCGCGCTACCGGCATGATTTTTCGCGCGATCAAACTCGACGATTCCAATTCCGCGATCCGCAAGGTCACGTCAAAGCCATCCTGGACGGGATCGAGCAGATCGTCGCTGAGCACGATCTGAAGCTGAAGCTCGCCATAGCGCGCCATGAAATCGGCGAGCACCGGTCCAAGCCGCATCGTGCCGAACGACATTGGCGCGTTGACCCGTAGCAGGCCGCGCGGCGCCGACTGGGCCTGCGCCACCGCCTGATCGGCGGCCTCGATCTCCGAGAGGATCACGACCGCGCGCTCAAAATAGCGCTGGCCGTTCTCGGTCGGGCTGGCGTGGCGCGTCGTCCGGTTCAGGAGCTGGACGCCGAGACTCTCCTCGAGGTCGGCGATGTATTTGCTGATCGCCGAGCGCGACAGCCGCAGCTGCCGGCCCGCCTCGGCAAAACTGCCGCTTTCGACCACCTTCACGAAGGCCCGGAGGCTGGCGACCTTATCCAAGGGCCGGCCCCGGCGATTGTTTCCAAATCGTAGACATAGACGTCATATTTGCATGGATTGTCTCCAATCCAAAGCGGAACGATATTTCCACCCAGAGCAAGACCGCTCCCCGAATTCTGGAGGACGACAATGTCTGGACTGCACCACGTCACCGCGATCGCCGGCGATCCCATCCGCAATTTCGGCTTTTACACCCGGGATCTCGGCCTGCGCTTCGTCAAGAAGACGGTCAATTTCGACGATCCCGGTACCTATCATTTCTATTACGGCGACGAGACCGGCCGCCCCGGCACGATCCTCACCTTCTTCCCCTGGGCCGGCGTGCCGGCCGGGCGCCGCGGCGTCGGCGAGACGCATCAGACCGCCTTCCGTGTGCCGCAGCGCTCGCTCGGCTACTGGACGCAGCGCTTCACCGAGAAGGGCATTGCCTACGAGGCGCTCGAGAAGCGCTTTGGCGAGTCCGTGCTGCCGTTCACCGACCCTGACGGCATGGCGCTCGCGCTTGTGGGTGTCCCCGGCGCCGAGAACGAGCCCGGCTGGAGCAATGGCGACGTCCCGGCCGAGCACGCGATCCGCGGCTTCCACGGCGTGACCTTGCTGCTCGACAGCGCGGCGAAGACGGCTGCCGTCCTCACCGACGTGTTCGGCTTCAAGGAGACCGGACGCGAGGGCTCGGTGATCCGCTTCAAGGCGCCGGGCGATGCCGAAGGCAGCGTCGTCGACATCTACGAGGCCAAGGGCTTCTTGCGCGGACATCAGGGCGGCGGCTCCGTCCACCACATCGCCTTCCGCGCGGCCGATGACGCCGAGCAGGGCCGGATGGCGCAAAAGCTCGTGAGCAATCACGGCCTGCATCCGACCGAGCAGAGGGACCGCAACTACTTCCGCTCGATCTACTTCCGCGAACCCGGCGGGGTGCTGTTCGAAATCGCGACCGATATCCCCGGCTTCGCCGTCGACGAACCGGTCGCAACGCTGGGACGTGATCTGAAGCTGCCGAGTTTCCTCGAAGCGCAGCGCAAGCAGATCGAAAATGTTCTGCCGAGCCTGGAAGAAAGCGCGTCATGACCGAGAGCACATTCATCCATCGTTTCGAGCCCGCGACCAGCGCGGGCTCCCCTCCGCTGCTGCTGCTGCACGGCACCGGCGGTGACGAGAACGACCTGCTCGGGCTCGGCAAGATGATCTCGCCCGGCTCCGCGCTGCTCTCGCCGCGTGGCCGCGTGCTCGAGCACGGCATGCCGCGCTTCTTCCGCCGCCTCGCCGAGGGCGTGTTCGACGAGGACGACGTGCGCCGGCGCGCGCTGGAGCTCGCCGACTTCGTCGCGGACGCGCGGCAGCAATACGGCATCGCCGCGCCGGTTGGGGTCGGCTTCTCCAACGGCGCCAACATCGCAGCCGCGCTGTTGCTGCTGAAGCCGGACGTCCTGGCAGGCGCGATCCTGCTGCGTGCCATGGTGCCGCTGTCGGATCCGCCGAAGGCGGAGCTTGGTGGCAAGCCGATTCTGCTGCTGTCCGGGCAGTCCGATCCGATCGTGCCGGCGAGCAATTCGGCAAAGCTTGCGGCGCTGTTGTCGGAAGCGGGAGCGCGTGTCGACCACAAGGTCCTGCCGGCGGGCCATCAATTGTCGCAGGCCGACGTCACGCTGGCCCGCAACTGGATCGGCAGCGTCGACGCCAAAGCGGCATGAACCAACGAGCGGCGCATCGTTCACGAACGGTGCGCCGCTCATTCGCCTTGCGATCCGTCAGGCAGATTTTCGAAGCGGTTGTTTCTTCGGTTGCTGTCTCGCCGCGCGGCCAATGGCGGCGATCGCCTCCATCTCGTCGACGAGGCCGGACCGATCGATATCGACTTTCATGGCCTCGCCGAGCAGACGGGCCGCCTTCCTGAATTCCGGCTCTGCAATCAATCGGTTCACCGCCGCGGCAATTTCCGCTTCGGAGGCGGTTGGAGGCAATTGAAGCCCTGCCCCCTTCGCTTCGACGCGCGCGGCGTTGGCAGCCTGGTCCCGCCCCATTGGCAGGATGAGCTGCGGCAGTCCGTTGATGAGTGAACGCGTGGTCGTTCCGTGGCCGCCTTGCGAGATCACCACGGAAACATCCTTCATGACGAGGTCATGGGGAGCGCCGCGGACCAAATGCACATTGTTCGGAGCCCTGAGATCGGCGACGTCGACATTGGGACCGGCTGTTGCAAGGGCATCGATCTCGACCGCTTCCATCGCTGTGATAATGCGCTGAAACAGTTCGCGCTGACCTTGCGCGCCCGTGCTGCATGCGATCAGCCCGCGAGGACGACCCGACTGAGCCGACCATGGCGCTCGCCACGCCTCAGTCTGCCGAGATTTGGACCAGTTCGGCACATCGAGCAGCGGTCCGACGTAGCGGAAATTGTCGGGCAGCGAGTCAGCTTGAAAGTCGAACGCTCGACTGGTCGCGAGCAAAAGCCGGTTGGCCCGATCGAACAGATCGAAGACATCTGCCAGAAGCGGAAGACCCAGATCGGCACGCGCGCGGTTGAGACCAGGCAGGAACACATTGAGTGTTTCGGCAAGCTTGGCATTGGCGGCGTCGACCTCAGCGCGCTCTTCCGGCGTTTTCGGTTGGCCCAATCCGCTGACAGCCGGCGGCATTCCCGGCAGGGGCCGAATGCTGACATGAGGGGACAGAAGAGCGAAAGGCACGCCAGACGCCTCCGCCCCGAGCGCAGCGCCAAACAGCACGTCAAGCACGAGAACGGCATCCGTCGGCATACGGCCGATCTCATCCCGGACATCGGCGGCATAGAGCGCGGCAGGATCAAAGATGGCCTGGCGTAGAAAGTCTTTCACATCCGAGACGTCCACCGGATCCGCAGCCTTTCCGGTCGGGGCGCGGCGCCATGCGACAAATGCAAAGCCGGAGGCCTCGACTTCAGAGCGCATCGCCGGATCCGCCATCACCCGGATATGATGTCCATTCCGGTGCAACCTCCGCGCCGCAGTCAGCAGCGGGCTCAAATTCCCGAGGGTCCCCCACGACGCCAGCAGAAAATTATAAGACATCGTAGAACCCTTTCGTCACGGTTGCGAATGCGCTGTCGCAATCCATCCTGCGCAACCCAATGCAGGCTTCCGGACGGACGCGTGGCTGCGCTTGTGTTCGCGCGGGCCACGCCAAGAATGGAGCGGCGCGCGCTACCGAACGATGTCTCCTCTGGGGGAGACGGTTACAGCTGTAAGGAGACGATGGCCGCTTATGGGCCAAAGCGGACATTTGAGCTGATGGCCAGGTCCGCCAAGCGGCAAAAGCGATCCAACAGTTCAGAACGCGGATCTGTCCGCTAAGGGCCAATTCCGGGCATTGCTGAGGGGGCCACGGTGCCTTCGTGTGACGCCACCTGTTTCCCGGATGCGTCAAGTGACGTAGAATGCCACTGCCCCTTGAAGCGGGACGTGCCGAAATCACCGCCCGGGCAAACGAGCAGCACTGGTGCCATCGGCAAGCACGCTCTCTTAGAAGCCGTTCTTTTTTCGGTTTCGTACCATCGTTCACCACGAACTTTGCGCGCTGCTTACGCGGCGGCTCGTTCGGTAACGTCGGGAGAAAGCGATGAGCAAGATCGATCGAAGGTCCGCACTGGGAATCGCGTTGGCAGCGGGTTCGGCTGCCATGGTCAAGCCAGCCGCCGCTCAAGCCACAGGCTACAAGGATATGACGCCTTGGCCAGGTGTCGTGGTGCGTGAATATGAAGGCGAAACACCATCCCTGATCCCAGGTTTTAAGACCGTCTCAATGCGCGATATCATTATGCAGCCGGGGTCAAAGACCATGGGGCCCCCGATGATGAACGCCATGGTCTGCCATA
This sequence comes from Bradyrhizobium sp. P3_C3, assembly GCF_056402655.1. Classification (NCBI taxonomy): domain Bacteria; kingdom Pseudomonadati; phylum Pseudomonadota; class Alphaproteobacteria; order Hyphomicrobiales; family Nitrobacteraceae; genus Bradyrhizobium; species Bradyrhizobium sp. P3_C3. Next base: position 199,117 of record NZ_JBFUGY010000006.1, read on the forward strand.
TCACCGAAGGGGAGCTTCGGCTTGAGCAGGACGGAAAGACCTTTACGGGCAAGAAGAATTTTGTCTGGACCTGCAACAAGGAAACAAAAGAACAGGCGTTCAACGACGGGAATGTGGTCGCGATTATGCGGATCACCGACCTGAAGGCTTAACGCTCGTTTCTTCGCAAGAGATCGATTGTGGGAGCGGATAGCGCATGCGACAACGCGCCATCCGCGTGCAGGGCCGCGTCGGTCAACGCCACGTCTGCGAAGGGCCACAAACGGACATTCCATACTGCGCGGTCGATGGGAATTGGAATGAGACCGGTCTTTCCCGACAACCGCGCGCGCTCATGGGGGCAGACCCATGATGGAGCAAGCTCGCATGACCCTTTCGAGGTATTCCGGCCCGTAAAATCGAGCGAGCTTTGGAGCGAGTGTGGAGACGCGGAGAGCGGGCCTCGCTTCCACCAGGCGTGCACCGATCATCCGGGCTTCCTCGACCCTTCCAGACATTGCGTGGCATGCCGCCAGAATGAATTGTGCGTTGAGATAGTTGGGCCGGTGCAGCACAGCCGACTTGGCCCATGACGATCCGTCCTCGTATCGATCCGTCAAGAAATGCGCAAACGCTATTCCGGTCTGCAGCAGAAAAAGAAACGGATCCATGGGGCTTAAACGCCCCCGGCGTGGAACTGCTTAAGCGCCGCCTCTATGTCACCGCGCCGTATGTGTTCCCAGCCGATCGTATACCGTGCGACAGCCAGGTTCGGGTTAAGCTCATGCGCTCGGGAGACGAGGGCCACGCCATCGTCGATCTCATATAATACGGCGCCAATTGCCTGCCCGGCTCTCACCAGTACGGTTGGATCATCCTTATCGAGCTCGATTGCACGCCTTGCCAACCGTCGGGTGTCGTTCAGTTCCTCATCCGCGTCGATCGTCCAGCCGAAGATCTTTCGTTGCAGATAGCAATAAGCACCAAGCGCGTATGCTGAGGCCAATCCGGGATCGATCTCGACAGCAAAACGGATCAGTCTGAGGGCTTCAATATTCTGTTCGCGGGTGAATTCATAGAAGCTCGAGAGTGCACGCAGATAGTAGTCGTAGGCCTGAAGATTTTCGGTTGGCTCGCGTTTTGCGCGCTCGATCTCGGCGCGCTCCAATTGAGGAAAGAGTGCGCTAATCACGCTACTCGTCACTTGGTCCTGCAGATCGAAGATATCTTTGAGCTGGCTGTCGAACCGGTCCGCCCAGAGATGAGCACCCGTCGTGGCCTCGATCAACTGCCCGGCAATGCGAACCCGATCGCCGGATTTGCGCACACTGCCTTCGAGCACATACCGAACGCCCAGCTCGCGCCCGACCTGCCTGATGTCGATAGCCTTGCCTTTGTAGGTAAAAGTGGACTGTCGCGCGATGACGAACAACGATTTGGACCTTGAAAGGCCAGTGATGATGTCCTCGACCATGCCGTCGGCGAAATACTCCTGCTCCGGATCGGAGCTCAGGTTGGTGAATGGCAGAACGGCCAGCGACGGTTTGTCGGGAAGTGGGAGGGCGGGTTTAGCCGTCTCCTTCTGGATTTCTGTGACCGCCACAGTGGGGGCGCCGTCAGCCTCATGCACCATACCGATAAAGCGATAGCCCTTCCTTGGCAGCGTCTTGATCAACCGCTGTTTCTCCCCGGAATCGCCAATTGCGGACCGGGCGGCATTCAGGCGGGTCGTCAGCGCGGCATCCGATACGCACCGCCCCTTCCAAATGGTTGTGATGAGCTCATCCTTGCAAACCACGCGCTCACGGTTGCGGATGAGGTAGTCCAGAAAGTCAAAGGTCTGTGGCGCCAGGGCAACGACGTTTGTGTCGCGGTACAGCTCGCGGCGGCCGGAATCCAGTTGGTAGTCTTCGAAGAGATAGCGCAAGACGCGAAATCCCTTGGACGGTCTCCGGTCAGGCCCGGCAACACCTTGGAAAATAAAGAATAAGCTCTCCGTAAGGAAAATGTAAGCAGCAGATCAAGCGCGCTGGGCCGGATTTTGGCAGCATGCCAGGGTGGAAACAAGGTGCCCGAGGATGCTGCGATGAGCATGATTTATCAGACAACGGGCTTGGTCCAGACGACAGACTCTCAGCGACGCAATGTCAGCGTTTTCAGGAATTGCTGGAACGCTTTTCAAGAGTGGCGGAAATGGGAGCGGCTGCGGCGCGATCTTTACAGCCTAAGTGATCAGGAGCTGAAGGATATCGGGATTACGTATGGCGAGATCGACTACGTGGCCTCGAACCAAAATACTGACCCGCGAGGCATACGATCGGTCGGATGATGTCGACCTCCGGCAGCGGTGGACGGAACGTCGGAAATTGGGCGACGCGAGCCGCTTGGCGGCCCAGATACCGGCTTGCGCTTAGTCAAAGGCCAACACCGCGCCAACGCCCCAACACGCCAGCTTGGGGTCGCAAGCCGAAATCAGCATCGAGCAACGCCACGTCTGCGACGGGCCACAAGCGGACCTTGKCCAGCATCACTCGATCACCTCAGATTGCTTAGTTGGCTGCGCGCACAATGGCCGGTGGCTGCCATGAGCCCCCACCGGCCGGCAGGATCGAAGGCGCCGTTGTCTTCGGCCAATATAAACGCATCACGAGGTAGATTTCGTCATTCGGCGCCGGCAACCAATTGGATTCCTTGTCGACGCCGGGCGAATCTTTTTGGATATACAACGTGAGAGAGCCGTCGGCATTCTTCTTCATGTCCGGCAGCATCGGCGAGTTGATCAGGTAGCGGTTGATCGGATTCTCGATCAGCAATTGGCTCTTGCCATCATACATCGTCACCGACCAGAAAGCCTCTACCGGCGGGAATTGTCCGGCGGAAAAAGTGATTGTGTACTTGTGCTTGGAACCATCGAGCACCTCGCCATCAGCAAGCGCCTTCGTCATTGGATAGACGGCCTCGATTGCGTCGTTGCCATAGATGCCGCCCTTGGCTGCGGCAGCGCGCTTCAGCCAGTCGCCGCTGTAGAATTGCCGGTCTCCGAACAGCGATCCGATTTTCCAGCCATTTACGTCTTTCTGTCCACTAGCAAGATACTTTTCAACTTTCTCTTCGCCGTCCTTCATCCCTAGCCCGATTTCAATCTTGTGGGTCAGCGGAAGATCCTTGAAGTCGAAGGTCTTTCCGGGGCCGACGCCGATGCGCGTGAGCTTGGCGCGGATTTCCTTTTCCTCCGGCCCGGCCGGCGCAAATTGGAGAGCGAAGTCGAGATACTCGAAGAAGTTCTTCTTCACCAACTCCGCATTAGCCTTGGGAAAGTCGACGGCCGCTGCAGCGGGGGGCGCGGGCTGCTTGAGGTAGGCCGACAGGGGCTGCACCTTATAGCCGGCCTGGACCTTCTCAACGTTCGGCATATCTGCCGGATGGAAGAGCTGGGTGCGGTAGGCGGCGGCGGAAAATTGTGTCGAGGAGTGAAACATCTTCTTGATGCCAGGCGGAGTGGCACCCTGCCAGTTCGGCCCAACCACCATATAATCTCCGGCCTCGCTTCCGGTCGCGCGGCTACCGATATATCCGTAGTTGAACGTGTTGCCGTCGCAAAGCATCACTGAATAGTAGCGACTCTTGTCAACAGCCGGCACGGAAAGAACGATCGGCTCGGCGCGCAGATCGAGCCATAACAGCGAATAGGGCGTGTCGCTATTGGGAGTTATTACGGCCGTGTCCTTGTATGTATAGACACGCGCCTCGTTTTTGATCTGGTTGAACGGCGCCTTGAATTGCCCAGAGTTCCTGTCGACGGCATATTCGTACATGACGGCGTAGTTCATCACGATCGGCAGCCCGTAGATGAAGCCTTCTTCGGCGATGGCCTTGGCCTCGCGGATGTCAGGCCATTCCGCCTGCGACACACTTGGCGTCAGTGCGAATATCGAGCCCGTCAGAGCGGCGGCCAATACACTTGATCGAATGTTCATGTGAACCACCCACGCGCGAAAGGGCGCCAAATAGACACCCGGGAAGCTGGGTCATCATTTCACGAAATAGTCTCAGCGGACTACGGAAAAACGAACGGCTTGCATCTGTCAGGCCAAATCGCGCTGAACTACAATCGAAATCCGATTTCATGAGCATTTTCCAATACGTTGATGCTCATTCGTTCGGAAAATGTCCGCTGTGGGTCAAAAGCCGACACCGCGCCAATGCCCCAACACGCCAGCTTGGGGTCACAAGTCGAAATCAGCATCGAGCAACGCCGCGCCTGCGAAGGGCCAAGAGCGGCCGTTGCACACCAGTCCATGAACAAGAGAGGTCGCCTCGCGAACGACCTCTCCTTCGTGTCCGGCAATGTATGCTTGTCGCGATCAGCTTTTTTGAACGGCGGCCGCGGCTTTGCGTATCACGTCGATAACCACATTTGGCTGGGAGAGCATCGGCACGTGGCTGCTCGCCACCTCGGTGACCGTCGCTCCCATGCGCTTCGACACCCAGCGTTGCAGATCCGGATGCACAGTATGGTCTTGCGTGGCCAGAATGTACCAGCTCGGCTTCGACCTCCACGCGATCTTGTCGGCGCTGAGCTTCTGTTGCTGGAACAGATTGTAGACGGGCGCATAATGGGTGGCCCAAACCAGCTTCTGGTCTTCCGCGGAGAGGTCTCCTGCGAAGAACTCGGTGCCGCTCGGAAGCATCCAGGCACGCCCATCGGCGACCTCGACGCGTGAGAAGATATCCGACGGATACTTGTCGAGCTGGTCCTGTACGGTCTCGCCGGCATCCGGAGCGACCGCTGCAATGTAGACGAGACCGACCACGCGTTCATCGGTGCCCGAGCCCGTGATGGTGGCGCCGCCATAGGAATGGCCGACGAGAAGGACCGGGCTGCCAACACGATTGAGTGTGCGCTTCACCGTCGCCAGGTCCTCCTCGTAGGAGTCCAGGCCATATTGAACGGCGATCACTTCGTACCCGTCGGCCTGCAATGCTGGAATGACTTTGCTGAAACAGGAGCCATCGGCCCAAATGCCGTGACAGAAAACGATCGTTGGCTTGGTTTGCGCAGACATACTGCTTTTCCTTTTTTGCACGAACTTCAGCGATGGAGGGCATTGGAAGACCAACTCGGTTGCCGGGGCCCCCATTGCGAAAGTCAGACTATTCGTTCATAAATGGCCGATTAGCCGTCTTTCGTTCGGTTCTTTCGCGATCAAAAGTCCTGAATGACAACGATTCTAGAAAGAACGGCCGGTCTGCTGGCCTTCGTGCGGACGGTTGACGCGGGTTCTTTCGCCGGCGCCGCGCGATCGATCGGCGCCAGCCCCTCGGCGGTATCGAAAAGCGTTTCGCGCCTCGAACAACGCCTCGGCGTGCGCTTGCTGCAGCGCTCAACGCGCACACTCAGCCCAACGTCCGAAGGCGCCGCTTACTACGAGCACGTCGCTCCCCATCTGCGCGCGATAGAGGAAGCCGACGACGTCGTGCAGGTTCCAGGAAACGTCCGCGGCGTGCTTCGGGTCACTGTGCCGAGTACATTTGGACGCCCGTTGATTTCCGCATGGGCGGGCTCGTTCCTGGAGCGCTATCCGGACATCAAGCTTGATCTCAGCGTCACGGATCGCCGTGTCGATCTCATCCGCGAGGGTTTCGACCTCGCTGTCAGAATTGGCGAATTGGAAGACACAAACTTGATCGGCCGATCGTTAGGTGTCCTGCAATATGTTCTGGGCGCGTCGCCGGAATACCTTCAGCGGAGAGGAATCCCGCAGTCGATCGACGATCTCACACAGCATGCCTGCCTTCGCCATCTGCTTGGCGGCCGGCCGCAAGCATTTACTTTTGCGGACGGCACACGGGTCATCCCCGATGGCCCCTTCGATAGCGACGATGCCCAGTCGTTGATCGAGGCGGTCATAAAAGGCGTTGGCATCACGCAGTTCATGCGCATCGCAATCGAGGACGAGCTCACCGCCGGACGATTGAATGTCGTGCTGCCGGACATACCGATGTTCACTACACCGGTCTACGTCCTGCACGCATTCGGACGACAACTCCCCCTGCGAGCCCGCCTGTTCATCGATTTTCTTGTCGACGCCTTGGGCATGTCGCGCAATTTGTCACTCTGAACTTTCGGAACTAGCCGGAGACGCGGTCCGACGCGAGCAGGGCTCTCCGCCTGATCCTCTCGGCCAGTGACATCTAAAGCGCGGGCAAGCCGGGCGGCGGCTTGCGCATGTTGGTCGCCTGCTCATAGGCGTAGGCCAGACGCAGCAGCTTGTGCTCGCTCCAGGCACGGCCTGCGAAGGTAACGCCGAGCGGATAGTCAGGCGTGTCCTTGTCGTCTGCTCCCGAAATGAAACCGCCCGGCACCATGACGCTGGGATAGCCCGCCTTCGCTGATATCACGCAGCCTGCGGCGCCGGGAAACAGCACCGCGTCGAGCTTGTGCTGGTTCATGTAGGCGTCCATACCGCGCGTCTTGGCGGAGAGCAGGTCCATGGCCCGCGCCGATTTGTACTCGCGCTCGCTGAGATCGCCTCTGGTCATGTTGGCGGCGAGGAACAGGTCCTGGCCGAACCGCAGCGCCGTCTCAGCGTTCGCCTCGTTGAAGGCCACGATGTCGGCCATGGTCTTCATCTCTGTGTTCGTCGCCCAATCGCTGAGGTAGAGATTGAGATCGTGCTTCAGCTCGTAGAGGAAGACGATCGGCGGCGTCGCCGGATTACCCCTATTGCGGCTCAGGGGATTGCGATTGAGCACGTTCATGCTCGTACCCGGCCCGCCGATCCAGCCAGATGTTGGCATGTTGGCACGCACGATGATGGCGCCCAGATCCTCCAGCACCTTGATCGCGTCGACCATCACCTTGGCCGATCTGGGCGGCAACTTGCCGTAGTAGCGATCGTTCAGCGGATCGGCCGGGTCGCTCGGCACGCCGATGCGCGCGCCCTTCATCGCGTCGGTCGCGAGGTCGGCGGTGTAGTCGACCGGCCGCCGCTGCCGCTCGGTCGCGGGGTCGAGTGGGTCTTCGGCTGCCAGCACGTTCAACAGCATCGCCGCGTCGCGCACCGTGCGCGCCATCGGCCCTGCAGTGTCCTGGCTGTGCGAGATCGGCAGGATGCCAGCGCAGCTGACCAGCCCAACGGTCGGCTTCACGGTGACGAGGCCGTTTTGGCTGGCGGGATACAGCAGCGAGCCGGAGGTCTCGGTACCGATCGAGGCCGCGCACAGACCGGCGGCCACCGCGACCGCCGAACCCGCGCTTGATCCGCCCGGCTGCACGACCGGAATGCCGTGATCGCCCATCAGCGCCGGCGCGTAAGGGTTCTTCACCTGGCCGCCGAGCGACGAATAGCCCGAGGGCATGTCGGTCGCGATAATGTTGGCGAACTCCGTCAGGTTCGCCTTGCCCAGGATCACCGCGCCGGCCTTTCGCAACAGCTTGACGATTGTGGCGTCTCTCCTGGCGCGCGCGCCCTCCAGCGCGAGCGAGCCCGCCGTCGTCGGCTGCTTGTCGCCGGTCGCGATGTTGTCCTTCACCAGGATCGGGATGCCCGCCAACGGCCGCCTGGCCGATGGTTTTGTGTCGTCGAGCTTGCCCGCGATCCCAAGCGCGTCGGGATTGAGCGCGCGCACGGAGTTGAGCGCGGGCCCGTTGCGGTCATAGGCTTCGATGCGCGCGAGGTAAGCTTTGGTCAGCGCCGTGGCAGTGACCTGCCCGCCGGCCAGCGCATGAGCGATATCGCTCATCGGCGCATTGTCGAGCTTCAGGGTGATCGGTGCTTCAGCGCTGACGGCAGCCGCGGCGATGCCAGCATCGCGGCGGGATGGCTTCTTCATGGCGTGCCTCGCCTGACGGCGCGTCCCGAACCATGACGCCGCGATGGTCGTATATTGCCGGTGTTTTGCCCGACGGGTCAACCGCATCGCATGGCTCAGCAAGCCATCGAGCGGACCGCGCAAGCCATTGAAATATCTAACCCCGGCTACTGTGCATGGGGTTGTTTTTCAGGTTTTTGTTTTGAGCCGCCAAAAAAGATTGACCTCTCCCCGATGGGGAGAGGTCAACGTTGAAGCGACAGGTTCGACTTGATCGAACGGCCCCTACTCCCAGGACCAGGTCGAAAAATCGTTCTCGTATTGTGGGACGTCCTTCCAGACGCCCTTCAGCTTCTTGTTAGTGATGGTGATGAGCTGCGGCTGGTACAGGAAGCCTGCGACCGCGTCGGTGGCCAGCATGCGCTGGGCATCGCCGAGCAGCTTTGCGCGGCCGGCCTCGTCAGGCGTCGACACAATCTGCTTGTAGAGCGCGTTGAAGGCCTCGTTGTTGTAGCCGAGGTAGTAGTCCGGCTCGGTGATCTTGACGAGGTCGAACGGCTCGACATGGCTGACGATGGTGAGGTCGAAATTGTGCGGGCCGTTGCCGGCGAACACCTGCGACAGCCACTGCGCCCATTCGACGTTCTCGATCTTGGCGATGATGCCGACCTTGGCGAGTTGCGCCGCGAGGATCTCGCCGCCCTGCCGCGCATAGGACGGCGGCGGCAGCTTCAGCGACAGTTCGAGCGGCGTGGTGACGCCGGCTTCCGCCAGCAGCTTCTTGGCCTTCTCGGGATCGTAGGGGTTGATGCCGGTGGTGTCGACGAAGCCGAGCGCGCCGGGCACGTAGAAGCTGCCGATCGGCGTGCCGAAACCATCAGCCGCGCCGTCGACCATCGCCTTGCGGTCGATCGCGGCGAGGATGGCACGGCGCACGCGGACGTCGTCGAGCGGCTTCTTGCGCTCGTTGATGCCGACGATGGTCTTGGCACGGGAGCCGCCGACCATGACGTTGAAGCGCGGATCGGCCTTGAACTGTCCGATGGCGCGCGCTGCCGCAACGCGCGGGAACGCATCGACGTCGCCCGAGAGCAGCGCCGCGGTCTGCGCCGCCGGATCGGAGATGAAGCGGATCGTCACCTTCGACAGCTTGATCGCGGCAGCGTTGCGATAGTCGGCCCATTTGGTCAGGGTGATCGAGGAGCCCTTGGCCCAGGCCCCGAGCTGATAGGGCCCGGTCCCGACCGGCTGCGTGCCGTTGGTGGCTGCACTCTTCGGCTCGACGATCGAACCGCTCGCCTGTCCGAGCAGGAACGGCAGGTTCGGCTCGGAATACTTCACCGTGATCACGACGGTGTCGGCGTCGGGCGCGTCGACCTTCTCGAAAGCCTGGAACAGGCTCTTGTCCTTGTTGGTGCTGGTCGCGATCGCGTTGCGCTCGAACGAGAACTTCACCGCCGCGGAATCGAAGGCCTCGCCGTTCTGGAATTTAACGCCCTTGCGCAGCTTGAACGTGTAGGTCTTCAGGTCCGGCGAGGCCGTCCAGCTCTCGGCCAGCAAGGGCGAGACGGAGYCGTCCTCGTTGATCTTGGTCAGCGTCTCATAGATGTTGTAGAGCGTTACTTCGGCGATCGCGGCCGCGGCGGCGATGGTGGGATCGAGCCCCGGCGGCTCCAGCGCCATCGCCATCACGACGCTGTCCTTCTTGCTCTGCGCCTGCACCGGCAGCGGTGCTGCAACAAGCGCAGCGGCAAACGCGACGATCGATAATTTCCTGAACATGCGTAACTCCCCGGCCTTCTCTTGTCTCAGCCTACGCCAATTCCATGGGGGACACTAACCTTCCATGGCCGCGTGCGGCAATGCCATCACGGCCTCCGCCTTGTGGCAGGCGGCGAGATGGGCATCGCCGACCTTGCGTAGCAAGGGCGGAACCTCGCGGCAATGCTGGTCGGCCAGCGGACAGCGCGCGACATAGGGGCATCCGGCAGCAGTCACCGATTGCGAGGCGATCGCCTGGGCCCCGCGCCGGCGCCGGCCGCCGCCGGCACGCGCCCGCGGCACGGCATCCAATAGCGCCCGCGTATAGGGATGGGCACAGCGCTCGAACAGGTCCTCCGGCCTGCCCTGCTCGACGATCCGGCCGAGATACATCACCGCGACCTCGTCGCAGAGATAGTCGACCACGGCGAGGTCGTGGCTGATCAGGATGTAGCTCAGGCCGAACTGCTCCTGGAGGTCCTGCATCAAATTGAGCACCTGCGCCTGCACGGAGACGTCGAGCGCGGAAACCGGCTCGTCGGCGACGATCAGCTTGGGCTGGGTGATCAGCGCGCGCGCGATCGCGATGCGCTGGCGCTGGCCGCCGGAAAATTCGTGCGGATATTTATCCATGTCGGCGTCGCGCAGGCCGACCTGCCGGAGCACCGCGGAGACGCGGGCGCGGAACGTGGTGCGGTCGGCATCTTCCAGCACGGTGAGCGGCTCGGCGACGATGCGCGCGATGGTCTGGCGCGGATCGAGCGATCCGTAAGGATCCTGGAACACCATCTGGAAATCGCGGCGCGCGCGGCGCAGCTCATCGGGCGAGATGCGGTTGAGATCGCGCCCGAGCAGCGCGACCTGCCCCGACGTCGGCCGCTCCAGCGCCATCACCACCCGCGCGAAGGTCGACTTGCCCGAACCGGACTCGCCGACGACGCCGAGGCTCTTGCCGGCATCGACCCGCACGCTGACGCCGTTAAGCGCGCGCACCTGGCCCGGCGGGCGGAACAGGCTTTCGCGCGGCAGCGTGTAGCGCTGCTCGAGATTTTTGACATCGAGAAGCGGTGCTGCGGTCATGCGGGCAGCGCTCCGACATTCGCGGCCATGGAGACATCGGTGCGCACACAGCGCACGCCGTGACCGGGACCGACTTCGACCATCGGCGGCAGCGCCACGCGGCACTTGTCCTCGACCAGCGGACAACGGTCGCCGAAAGTGCAGCCGGCAGGCAAGTCCGCAAGTTCGGGCACCGTCCCCGAAATCGTCGTCAACCGCGTCCCCTTGCGCGCACCGAGCTTCGGCCGGGCGCGGAACAGGCCTTGCGTATAGGGATGGCCCATGCGGCGGAACACCTCGTCGGTCGGCCCGCTCTCGACGACCGTGCCGCCATACATCACCATCATGCGCTGCACGTTCTCGGCGATGACGCCGAGATCGTGCGAGATCAGGATCATCGACATGCCGCGCTCCTCGACGAGATCGGCGATGAGATCGAGGATCTGGCCCTGGATGGTGACGTCGAGCGCCGTGGTCGGCTCATCCGCGATCAGGAGGTCGGGCTCGCAGGCCAGCGCCATGGCGATGGTGACGCGCTGGCGCTGACCGCCGGAGAACTGGTGCGGATAGGCGTCGATCCGCCTTGCGGGGTCGGGCAATCCGACGCGGTCGAGCAAGGCGATCGCTTCACGCCGCGCCTGCGCCGCCGAATATTTCTTGTGACGCCGCAGCGGCTCGGCAACCTGATGGCCGATCGTGTGCATCGGGTTGAGCGCGGTCATCGGCTCCTGGAAGATCATGCTGATGCGGTTGCCGCGCAGCTTGCAATAATCCGCATCCGACAGACCGGCGAGCTCGCTGCCGTCAAGCCTGATACTGCCGGTCACGACAGCACTGTCCGGCAAGAGGCCCATCAGCGACAGCGCCGTCACCGACTTGCCGCAGCCGGATTCGCCGACGAGACCCAGCGTCTCGCCGCGCTTGAGGGTGAAGCTGACGCCGCGCACGGCCCGCGCGGGTCCGCGGCTGGTGTTGAGGCGAACGCCGAGATTGGCGACCTCGATCAGCGGCAGGGTTGAGCGCTCCCCCATCGTCATCGCTCCCGCGCCAGTCGCGGATCGAGCAGATCGCGCAGTCCGTCGCCGAGCAGATTGAGCCCGAGCACCGCGATGGCGATCGCCGCGCCCGGATAGACCGCGAGCATCGGCGACTGGAACAGCAGCGTCTGCGCATCGTTCAGCATGCGGCCCCAGGACGGTTGCGGCGGCTGCGTGCCGAGGCCGAGATAGGACAGCGCGGCTTCCGCCAGGATCGCGAGCGCGAACTGGATGGTGACCTGCACGATCAGGATCGACAGGATGTTGGGCAGCACATGCTCGATGGTGATGCGGAATTTGCCCTTCCCCGAGGCGCGCGCGGCCAGCACGAATTCGCGCGCCCAGATCGCGTTGGCCGAGCCGCGCGTCAGCCGGGTCAACGTCGGGATCTGGAAGATGCCGATCGCGATGATCGAGGTCACCATGCCCGGCCCGACGACCGCGGCTAGCATGATTGCGGAGAGCACCGCCGGAAAGGCGAAGGTGAAATCGGAGAAGCGCATGATGATCTCTTCGGTCCAGCCGCGCTTGGCCGACGCGATCAGGCCGAGGCAGACACCGAAGGTGAGACCGATGCTCACGGCGATGATGCCGACCAGAATGGTCGAGCGCGCGCCCGCTAGCAGCAGCGAGACGATATCGCGGCCGAAGGAATCGGTGCCGAGCCAGTGCGCCGCCGACGGCGGCCGGAGTTTCGAGGCGATGTCGATCTCGTAGGGCGACCACGGCGTCCACACCAGCGACAGCAGCGCCGAGGCGAGTACCAGCAGGCTCAGCGCTCCGCCCAGCACAAAGCTGCGGTGACGCAGCGCGCGGGCCCAGAAGGTGCGGGCCGGCAGCGGACGCGTTGCGATCGGGGCGTCGACCGAAGTGGTCAGTGGCGCGCTCACAAATCGTGGACCTTGATGCGGGGATCGATGAAGGCGTAGAGCACGTCGACCACGAAATTCACGATGACGACCATGGTCGCAAGCAGCATCACGCAATTGCGCACCACGATCAGGTCGCGGTTGGCGATCGACTGGAAGATCAGGCGGCCGAGGCCCGGCAGGTAGAACACGTTCTCAATCACGATGGTGCCGGCGAGCAGATTGGCGAATTGCAGCCCCATCACCGTCATCACGGGGATCATGGCGTTGCGCAGCACGTGGCTCCACAGCACCTCGCGCTTGCCGAGACCCTTCGCGCGCGCCGTGCGAACGAAGTCTTCGCGCAGCACTTCGAGCACGGCCGAGCGCGTGACGCGCGCGAGGATCGCGGCCTGCACCACGGCGAGCGAGATCGCCGGCAGCAGCAGCGACTTGATGCCGAGCCAGATGCCATCCTCCCAGCCGGGAAAGCCGCCCGCCGAGAGCCATTGCAGCCGCACCGAGAACAGCAGGACCAGCAGGATCGCGAACCAGAAGTTCGGCAGCGCGATGCCCACTTGCGTCAACGACATCACGCCGACGTCGCCGAGCTTGTTGTGGTTGGCCGCGGTGTAGATGCCGGCCGAGAGCGCCAGCGTCACCGTGATCAGCATCGACATGATCGCGAGCGGAACGGTCAGCACCAGCCGCTCCGCGATCAGGCTCGCGACCGGCGTGCCATAGACATAGCTGTTGCCGAGATCGCCGACGAGGAGGCCCTTGATCCATTGCAGATACCGAACCGCCAGCGGCTGGTCGAGCCCGAGCTTGACGGTGAGCGCACGCACCGCGTCGGCCGAGGCATCGGCGCCCATCAGCATCTGCGCCGCGTTGCCCGGAAGAGCGTCCAGCACCAGGAAAATGATCACGGATGCGCCAACCAGCGTCGCCAGCAAGGTCAGCAGACGTCGAAGAAAGAATACGCTCATGCGCGCTCGGCTTCAGGGCTCATCCGCCGCACGATCAACATGTCCGGGCGCCGGAGGCAAGTCCTTTGCGGCATGTGCCTCACCTCAGCCGGGCCGGCGGGACAGAAGATCGTGCGAGGCCTCGAACAGCGCGCTCACCCGCAGCAATTCGGCATCGGCACGGAAGCGCCCGACGAGCTGAAGCCCGATCGGCAGCCCGTCGCGGCCGAAGCCGCTGGGAAGACTGATCGCGGGGTGCCCGGTCATGTTGAACGGCATGGTCCACGGGAACCAGTGCGGCCGGACGCTGTCGAAGTGCTTGCCGTCGATTTCGATGGTGCCGAACAGGTCCTGGTCGATCGGCAGCGCGGTGCGGGTAAGGGTCGGCATCGCCAAAAGATGCCCGTGCGCAAGCAGGGATTGCACGCGGCGGAACAGCGCGGTGCGCGCGAACATCGCCTCCTGATAGGCGACGCCGCTGACATTGGTCGCGAGCGCGACCTGCTTGACGAAGGCCTCGCTGAGGACATCGCCGTGCTCGGCCACCAGCTTGGCGAAACGCGTACGCCAGACGGTGTGGTTGATGGCGCGCCAGATCGGCTCGATGTCAAACCCCTCGCCGGAGAACTCCTCGAGCTCGGCACCGAGACCGGCCAGCCGGTCGAGGCTCGCCTTGAAGCTGGCCGCGACATCAGACGACACCGGGCGGCCGGGCGGCGACGCACAGAACAAGATCCTTTGCCCGCGCAGATCGCCGCGCGGCGCGGCGGTGCCGATGAAATCGGGCACGGGCACGCCGATCGACCAGGGATCGCAGGAGTCCTCGCCGGCCATCGCCTGCATCATCAGCGCGGTATCGGCGACGGTGCGCGTGGTCGGCGTGACATAGGTCTGGTTGCCGAAGGCGTCGAGCGCCTGGCTGTGCGCGATCACGCCGTTGCTCTGCTTCAGCCCGACCACGCCGTTGCAGGCGGCAGGAATTCGCGTCGAGCCACCGCCATCGGTCGCGATCGCAAGGGGCGCGATGCCGCTCGCCACCGCCACGGCCGCGCCGCCGCTGGAGCCGCCGGAGGACCGCTCTGCACTCCACGCATTGCGGGTGCGGCCGAACAAGGGCGAGTCGGTCAGGCATTTGCTGCCGAATTCGGGGGTCGTGGTCTTGCCGATCAGGATCGCGCCTTCCGCGCGGAGTTTTGCGACCGCAACGGCATCCTCGGCCGGCACATTGTCCTTGTAAGGAATGGCGCCGAAAGTGGTCTTCACGCCGCCAGTGTTGACGATGTCCTTGACGGTGACGGGAAGGCCATGCAGCAGGCCGAGCGGCTCGCCCGCCATCACCTTGCGCTCGGCCGCGCGCGCCTGCGCCATCGCCTCGTCGCCGCAGAGCGTGATGAAACAGTTCAGCTCGGGCTGAAGCGCCTCGGCGCGCGCGAGCACGGCACGGGTGATCTCGACGGGCGAAATCTTCTTCGTGGCAATGAGGCCGCGCAGCTCGGTTGCGGACAGCAAGCAGGGATCGCCGTTCATCGTCAAATCATCGCTCCGAAGCCGGCCCTCGTTGGCCGATGGCATTGACAGCGAGAATGACACTTCTGTTAACTCAGCGTCCAATACCATTTTGATGGTCAACCCATACGTTTTCGGTATGCCAATGGATCTTCACCGGCTTCGCTATTTCGTCGCCGTGGCCGAGGCGCGCAGCGTCGGCAAGGCCGCCGAACGGCTGCGGATGGCACAGCCGCCGCTGTCGGTCCAGATCCGCAAGTTAGAGGCCGAGGTTGGCGCGCCGCTGTTCCGCCGCGGCACGCGCGGCATGGACCTGACTGAAGCCGGCCAGGCCCTGCTGGTGCGCGCCGGCGAGGCGCTGGCGCTTGCGGCCGACGGGGTCGAAGCCGCGCGGGCGGTCGCGGCCGGCAGCCGCGGGCGGATTTCGGTCGGATACATGTTCGTGCTGGCGAACGCCATGCTGCCGCGCCTGATCCCCGAGCTGCGGCGATCCATTCCCGGCGTCGACCTCGACTTCGCCGAGCTCAGCGCCTCGACGCGCGAGTCGCGTCTGCTCGACCGCAGCGTCACCGTCGCGCTGTGCATGCCGGCGATCCACCATCCCGAGATCCAGGTGGCGCGGATCGGCGCACAGCCGTTCATGTTGGCGATGCCGAAGCGCTCGCCGCTTGCGCGCCTGAGCGCCGTGCCGATGGCGCGACTCCAGGGCCGCCCGCTGATCGCGCTGCCGCCGCCGGAGCAAGACCCCGCGTCCTCCGCGGTCGCGGCCTTGCTGCGGCGGCATCAGATCGTGATGCCGATCGCGAGCCGGGTGGAGACGGTGCATTCGGCGATGAGCCTCGTTCTCGCCGGCGAAGGGCTTGCGATCCTGCCGGCCTGCGCGAAGCTCGGCGCGCCGCAGGGCATCGTGTTCAGGCCGCTGCGGGATGCCGCCGACTCCATCGATATCGCCGTGTGCTGGCGGCGGGATTCGCAGAGCCCGCTGATCCGCACCTTCCTCAAATGCGCCGAGAAGGTCGTGGCACGGCTGTGATGCGCAGCCGCGCTAGACGTCCCACGTGACTTCATGGCTCCACGGCGGATCGGCACCTGGGCGGGTACAGGTCATGCCGGCGCAATTGGCGGCAAAGGACAGCGCGCGGCGAAGCTCGTCCACGCCGATGTCTTTCAGCTGCTGCCGGCTGATGCGGCCCTGCTTGTGCAGGGCGAACAGGAGCGCAGCCTGAAAACTGTCGCCGGCGCCGATGGTGTCGGCGATCTCGACCTTCGGCGCCTGAACTTCGACCTGCCCTGCGCTCGCGTGCCAGGCAATGGCTCCGTTGTTGCCGCGGGTGATGACGACGAGGCTCGTGCCCTGCCCCAACAGCACCTTCGCGCGCTGCTCGTGGGGCTCCTCGCCGAAGAGATACGCGAAATCGACATCCGACATCTTGATGAGATCAGCTTGGCCTGCGAACTCGGCCATGCGCGCGAGATAGGCCGGCTTGTTCTTGACCAGATTGGGGCGGCAGTTCGGATCGAAGGAGATCGTCGACGACGCGCGCGCGTCCGCGATCAGGGCTTTCGTCTCGGCGGCGCCCTGGTCGTTCACCAGCGTGGTCGACCCGACATGGACGGCCTCGACCGTCGCGAACGGAATTGTGCCGCGCCGGTAGGTCCAGTTTCGTGTCGCGGTCTCCGCGTCATAGAACGCATAGTGAGACTCGCCCGCGACGATGCGCACGAAGGCGAGCGTGGTTTGGTGATCGCTGCGGGTGGCGAGACCCAACTCGACGTGAGAGGCTGTGGCGTGGTCGGCGATCATGCGCCCGAACATGTCGTTCGAGACGCCGCCGATAAAACCGGTGGGCGCGCCCAGCCGCGCCATGCCGATCGCGACATTGAGGCAGGAGCCGCCGACCGCCGGCATCACTGCCTCGCGTCCCTCGATGTTTCGCGTCGGCACGAAATCGATCAGCGCATCGCCGCAGGAAATCAGCATCCGTTTCAACCTCTGGCGATGTCGCGCATTGCGGCACGGCTGCCGCGATCGACCTCGCGCAGCAGCTTGTAGACCTCGCGCTTGCGGGCATGAAACGCGGCCATGCCGGGCGCGGTCGGCTCGCTCTTCCGTCCCAGCGCCGACATCTTCGCCATGGTCTCGCCGATCGAGGCATAGGCACCGCCGGCCACCGCGCCGAGCATCGCGGCGCCCAGCAGCACGGGTTCTTTCGTTTGCGGCAGCGCGACGGTGAGACCGGTGGTGTCCGCCATGATCTGCCGCACCAGCGGGCTGCGGCTCGCGCCGCCGCCCATGATCATGATGCTGGAATGGACGCCGTGCGCGGCAAAGGCCTCGATCACCTCGGCGAGGCCATAAGCCAGACCGCAGAGGCCGGCGACGAACAGCCGCTCCATTGCACCAACGTCGCTGTCGAGATCGAGGCCCGCGATCACCGCGCGGGTGTCGGGGTCGGCGTAGGGCGAGCGGTTGCCGATGAATTCGGGAAGCACATGGACGTCGCGGGCGAGCAGCGCGGCACGGCTGGCGTCACCGGCGCGCGCGATGATGCGCCGCTCGAGGTACTCGATGAGGTCGACGCCCTCGCTCCGCGCCGCCGCGCTCGCCTCGACATGGCCGGGATGCGACTTGAGGAGATGGTCGATCGCCGCGCCCGCAGCCGACTGGCCGCCTTCGTTGAGCCAGAAGTCAGGTACCATGCCGGAATAATAAGGGCCCCATACGCCGGGCACGAAACACGGCTCCTTCGTCGTCGCCATGATGCAGGCCGACGTCCCCATGATGTAGGCGAGACGGTCACTGACATCGCTCGTTCCGCCCGATCCGTCGCGTCCGCCGATCGCGCCGATGCCGCCGGCATGGGCATCGATCAGCGAGGCGCCGACCGGCGTGCCCGGCGACAGGCCGAGCTCCGCAGCCGCAGCTCGGGTGAGGCCTTCGCCGAGCCGCGTGCCGGGCGCGACGATCTCGGTGCCGATGCGGGCGTATTTCTCGCTGACGAAATCGGAGAGGCCGATGCGCTTGAAGAACGGCGCGCTCCAGCCGCCGCCGTCGTGTGCGAGGTAGTTCCACTTGCAGGTGACCGTGCAGGTCGAGCGCTGCAGCGACCCGGTCGCGCGCCAGGTCAGATAATCTGCCAGATCGAAGAAATGACCGGCGGCATCGAAGCTCGCGCGCATGTGCCGCTTCAGCCACAGCAACTTCGGCATCTCCATCTCGGGCGAGATCGAACCGCCGACATAGCGCAGCACCGCGTCCCCGGTCTCGTTGATCAGCCGTGCCTCGGCCGTAGCGCGATGGTCCATCCAGACGATGACATTGCGCTGGCGGTCGCCGGAGGCACTGACGGTGACCGGCTCGCCTTGCCGATCGAGGACGACCAGCGAACAGGTGGCGTCGAAACCGATGCCGCCGACGCTGTCGGGCGCGATGGCAGCTTCCGCCATCGCCGCCCGCACCGACTTTACGCAGGCGTCCCATATGTCTGACGACGATTGCTCGACGATGTCGCCGGCCTCGTGCCAGATCCGGATCGGATGCCTGGCGGTGGCAAGGAGGGTGCCCGCCTCGTCAAACACCCCTGCCCGCGTGCTCGTGGTCCCCACGTCGACGCCGATATACGCTCGCGGCATTGTCGCTCCCGGTCGCTCTCGTCAGTTTTGACGCAAGCCTACCAGCAAGTGTAGCCGCCATCCACCAGCACGATGCTGCCGGTCATCAGGCTCGCGGCCTCCGAGGCCAGGAACAGCACGACGGAGGCGATCTCCTCGACCTGCCCCATCCGCGCCATCGGGGTTCCGCCGATCCAGGCGTCATACATTTTCGGGGTGCTTTTCACGAAAGCATTGAGCGGCGTGTCGATATAGGTCGGCGCCACCGCGTTGACGCGGATGCCGCGCGCGCCCCATTCGGCGGCCAGCGACTTGGTCAAATGGTGCACGCCGGCCTTGGAGGCGTTGTAAAAGCACTGCTCCTGCGGCTTGTTGACGATAAAGCCCGACATCGAGCCGACATTGACGATGGCGCCGCTCTTGGCCTTCAGCATGTGCTTGCCGAATTCGCGGCAGCACCAGAAGGTGCCGTTGAGATTGACGTCGATGACGTTGAGCCAGTGCTCATCGGTGACGGTCTCGGCCGGCGTCTCGCTGCGGGCGATGCCGGCATTGTTGACGAGGATGTCGACCTTGCCGTGGCGGGCGACGAGGTCGGCCGCGACCTCCGCCACACGCTTCGTGTCGGTGACATCCATGATCGCCGTCTCGACGTCAAAACCCTTCGCCTTCAGACTGGCCTTCGCGCTGTCAGCAACCTTGCTGTCGCGATCGCCGATGATGACCTTCGCGCCGGCCTCGGCCAGCGCTTCCGCGCAGGCGAGGCCAATGCCTTGCCCGCCGCCGGTGATGAACGCGGTCTTGCCGCTCAGCTTGAATTTTTCGAGGTACATGGTGGTTTTTCCGTTTCTTGCCGTTTCTTGTCAGCCCCGAAGTGCGTTGCCGCTCTCGTCGAAGCGATGGATGCGCGCGGGATCCGGCACCAGCGACACGTGGTCGCCGGCATGCAGGCTCAATTCGCCGATGTAGCGCGCCGTCAGCATGCCGAGCGGTCCGGCATCGACATAAAGGAAGGTGTCGCTGCCCAGATGCTCGGCGACCGCGATCGTTCCCTGCCAGCCGCCGGCGCCGTCGCGCTCGATCTTGAGATGCTCCGGCCGCACGCCGATCGTCGCCGCACCCTTCTGCAAGGCGTGCTCTCCAGTGACAAAGTTCATCTTCGGCGAGCCGATGAAGCCGGCGACGAAGAGATTGGCGGGCCGCTCATAGAGCTCCAGTGGCGAGCCATATTGCTCGATCTTGCCGCCGTTGAGCACGACGATCTTGTCTGCCATGGTCATGGCCTCGACCTGATCGTGCGTGACGTAGATCGCGGTAGTGCCGAGCTGCTTCTGGAGCCGCGTGACTTCTATCCGCATCTGCACGCGCAAGGCCGCGTCCAGGTTGGACAGCGGCTCGTCGAACAGGAACGCCTTGGGCTCGCGGACGATGGCACGGCCGATCGCGACGCGCTGGCGCTGGCCGCCAGAGAGCTCGCGCGGCTTGCGGTCGAGATAGGGCGTGAGGTTCAGCGTCGCCGCCGCCGCCTCGACCTTGCGGTTGGTCTCGTCCTTGGAAAGACCCGCCATCTTCAGGCCGAAGCCGATATTGCCGCGCACGCTCATATGCGGATAGAGCGCGTAGGACTGGAACACCATCGAGAGCCCGCGCTTGGCCGGCGGCGTGTCGACGACGTTCTTGCCGTCGATCAGGATCTTGCCGCCGCTGACATCCTCGAGCCCGGCGATCAACCGCAGCAGCGTGGTCTTGCCGCAGCCTGAGGGACCTACGAACACCACGAAGGAGCCGTCGGCGATGTCGAGATCGGCGCCCTTGATGATGTGCACGGGACCGAAGGATTTCTGCACGTCCTGAAGTGTGATCTGACCCATGATCCGGCAGCCCTTCTTACTTTACCGCGCCGAAGGTGAGCCCGCGCACGAGCTGCTTCTGGCTGAACCAACCGAGGACGAGAATGGGCGCGATCGCCAACGTCGAGGCCGCCGACAGTTTTGCCCAGAACAGCCCTTCCGGGCTCGAATAGGAGGCGATGAACGTGGTGAGCGGCGCGGCGTTCGAGGTCGTCAGGTTGAGCGTCCAGAACGCCTCGTTCCAGGCGAGGATCAGATTGAGCAGCATGGTCGAGGCGAGGCCCGGGATCGCCATCGGCGTCAGCACATAGACGAGCTCGCGGCCGATGGTGGCGCCGTCCATGCGCGCGGCTTCGAGGATGTCGCGCGGGATCTCCTTGAAATAGGTGAACAGCATCCAGATCACGATGGGCAGATTGCCAAGACACAGGATGAAGACGAGGCCGATGCGGGAATCGAGCAGACCGAAGGTCTTGAAGATGAGGTAGATCGGCACCAGCACGCCGACCGGCGGCATCATCTTGGTCGAGAGCATCCAGAGCAGAATGTCCTTGGTGCGCTTGGTCGGTGCGAACGCCATCGACCAGGCCGCGGGGATTGCGATCAGCAGCGCGATCAAGGTCGAGCCGCCGGCGATGATGATCGAGTTCATCGCGTGGTGGAAATAATCGCTGCGCTCCTGCACGGTCGCGTAGTTTTCCGTGGTCCAGTGGAAGAACAGGAAGGACGGTGGAATGGCGAAGGCCTCTAACTCGGTCTTGAAGCTCGCCAGCACCATCCAGAGGATCGGGAAGAAGATCAGGAAGCCGAAGAACCACGCTCCGATCGTCGAGACCACCACCCGCTGCGTCGTCGCCATCCGCGCCATGTTTCAAGCCTCCAGATTGCGGCCGACGATGCGGACGAGGAAGAAAGCGACAACGTTGGCGATCACGACCGCAACGAGGCCGCCTGCGGAGGCGCTGCCGACGTCGAACTGGATCAGCGCCTGCGAATAGATCAGGAAGGCGATGTTGGTGGTTTGCAGGCCCGGTCCGCCACCGGTGGTGACGAAGATCTCCGCGAACACCGTGAGCAGGAAGATGGTCTCGATCAGGATCACCACGGTGATGGGACGCGCCAGGTGCGGCAGCGTGATGTAGATGAAGGCGGAGACCGCGCTGGCGCCATCCATCTCGGCCGCCTCCTTCTGCTCCTCGTCGAGCGATTGCAGTGCGGTCAGCAAAATGAGCGTCGCGAAGGGCAGCCATTGCCAGGCGACGATCAGGATCACCGCGAACAGCGGCGCGTCGGTGAACCAGTCGATCGGTGTCAATCCGACCAGCTTGGCGAGCCAGGCGAACAGGCCGGACACCGGGTGCATCAACAGGTTCTTCCAGACCAGCGCGCTCACCGTCGGCATCACGAAGAACGGCGCGATCACCATCAGCCGCACGATGTTGCGGCCGATCACGGGCTGATCCATCAGCAGCGCCAGGGGGATGCCGAGCAGGATCGTCAGCGCCAGCACCGAGCCGACCAGCACCAGCGTGTTCTGGAGCGAGGCGAGGAAGGCGGGATCGGTGAGGAAGTAGCGGAAATTTTCCAGGCCGACGAACGCCTCGGAGCCGGGATCGAGCAGGCTGTAATGCAGGGTCGAGAAATAGATCGTCAGCGCCAGCGGAACGATCATCCAGATGAAGAGCAGCCCGACCGCAGGCGTCAGGAGCGAGCGCGCAAGAAACTGCGTCTGCCGGGTTGCCATCCTTGGCGTCTCCGCTGGGAGGAAGAAGGCGGCCATCCATTCGGGGCTGGCTGGTGGATGGCCGCCAGTTTGAGCTCAGGAGGGAGAGCTCGGGTTCACTTGATGTAGCCGGCGCGCTTCATCTCGCGCTCGGTGGCGGACTGCGCCGCGGTAAGCGCGGCATCGACCGTCATCGATCCCGCGAGCGCGGCGGAGAATTGCTGGCCCACCTGCGTGCCGATGCCCTGGAATTCGGGGATCGCCGCGTATTGCACGCCGACGTAAGGCACCGGCTTCACGGTGGGCTTGTTCGGGTCGGCAGCATCAATCGAGGCCAGCGTCAGCTTCGCGAACGGCGCGACTTTCAGATAGTCCTCGTTCTGGTAGAGCGAGGTCCGTGTGCCCGGCGGCACGTTGGCCCAGCCCTCCTTCGACGCCACGAGCTTGGTGTAGTCCTTGCTGGTGGCCCAGGCGATGAACTTTTCGGCGGCTTCCGTCTTCTTGGAGCCGGCGGGGATCGCGAGGCTCCAGGCCCACAGCCAGTTGGCGTTCTTGCCGAGCCCAGTGTTCGGCGCTAGCGCAAAGCCGACCTTGTCGGCGACCTTGGACTCCTTCGGATTGGTGACGAAGGACGCCGCGACCGTGGCGTCGATCCACATCGCGCACTTGCCGGCGTTGAACAGCGCCAGATTCTCGTTGAAGCCGTTCGAGCTCGCGCCGGGCGGGCCGGCCTCCTTCATCAGATTGACGTAGGTCGTGAGCGTCGTCTTCCATTCCGGCGTGTTGAACTGCGGCTCCCACTTCTCGTCGAACCAGCGCGCGCCGTAGGAATTGGCCATGGCCGACAGGAACGCCATGTTCTCGCCCCACCCGGCTTTGCCGCGGAGACAGATGCCGTAGGTGCCGGCGCTCTTGTCCGTGAGCTTCTTGGCGGCATCGATGACGAAATCCCAGGTCGGCTTTTCCGGCATCTTCAGGCCGGCCTTCTCGAACAGGTCGGTGCGATACATCACCATCGAGCTCTCGCCATAGAACGGCGCGGCGTAGAGCTTGCCGTCGACGGAGACCGCGTCCCTGATCTTCGGCAGCAGGTCGGCGACGTCGTAATCGGCGCCGAGATTGGCAAGCGGCACCAGCCAGCCCTTCTTGGCCCAGATCGGCACCTCGTAAGTGCCGATGGTGAGGACGTCGAACTGGCCGCCCTTGGTGGCGATGTCCGTGGTGACGCGCTGGCGCAGCACGTTCTCCTCCAGCGTCACCCATTTGACGGTGATGTCTGGATTTTTCTTGGTGAATTCGCTGGTCAGCCCCTGCATGCGGATCATGTCGCCATTGTTGACGGTGGCGATGGTCAGGGTCGTTTCGGCCATCACAGGGACGGCCAGCAACAGGCAAGACGCGCCGCAGACGGCGCCGAGGACGTGTTTCACGGTGACCTCCCTAGGGTCGCGCTTCTGAGCATATGCCCACGCGTTGGGCGTATGTTCGGACGAGGTGCAGCGCTTGTCAAGCAGGCGCGCGGACGTTCCCGCAACTTATGAGTGCTGCGGTGCGGGAGGATCTGTCCCCCCACGTGGAGCTGTCATGCCCCGCGAAAGCGGGGCATCCAGTACGCCGTGTCGTGAGTTGGTTTCGCACCGGATAGGCCGCGGCGTACTGGATCATCCGCTTTCGCGGATGATGACATTGGCGCAAGTGGCCGTAGCGCCCTACCGCTCCAAAATCGCCCTTGCCGTCGCCTCGTCCGTGATCAGGCCGTTGATCAGGTGCCCGTTCAGCGCGGCCGCGATCGCGGGCACCTTGGCCGCACCGACCGCGGCGCCGATCGTCGTGGTCTTCGCCGGCACCTCCGGCGGAATGCTGGTGAGGCGCTTGTTGGTGCCGGCCTTGAGCAAGCGGCCCTTGGAATCATAGGCCCAGCCGGTGATTTCGCCGATCGCGCCCTGCCGCATCATCTCGAACAGTTCGTCGCGGGTGACGAAGCCGTCGATGTGGATTTGCGCCTTCTGGTCCATCTGACCGATGCCGACGAGGCGCAAGTCAGCCTTGGCCGCGACCGCCTTGACCTTCGCGATCGGCTCGATCCGCACCATCTTGTTGCGCTCGTCTTCCGACGACATCAGGAACGGCAGCGGCATCGGATAGTGCCGCGCGCCGGTGCGGTCGGCGAGCCGGCCGACGGTGTCGTAGAAGCTCGCCGAACCGTCGGCGGAGATGTTGCCGACCAGCGAGACGATCTGGTGGTTGGGCCGGTCGATCGGCGTCACGCGCTCGACCGCGGCGCGCACCGCCCTGCCCGTGCCGAGCGCGACGATGACGGGCGTTTCCGAACGCAACGTCGAATCCAGCAGATTGGCGCAGCGTTCGGCGATGCCTGCCGTGGCCTGCGGCGCGGCAGGATCGGCCGGCACCACCTCGCAATGGCTGAGGTCGAAGCGCGCCTTCAGGCGTGCCGCCAGTTCCATGCAGGCGGCGATGGGATGTTCGAGACGGAAGGTGATGAGACGCTCGGCGAGGCACAGCGAGACCAGCCGCTGCGCGGAGGCCCGCGAGACCTGGAGCATCTTTGCGATCTCGTCCTGGGTGTGACCGGCAATGAAATAAAGCCAGCCGGCACGCGCGGCATCGTCGAGTCTGGACTTTTCGTTCTCGACGGCCATGGCGGCCTATGCCTCCCAGAAATCGCTCATGCGCGCGAAGACCCGATCGGCCCCGGCGCCGGACAATATAGCCTGGCCGTCGCGCCCGCGATAATGGCTGCCGCCGACAAATCCCCAGACGGTCATGCCGGCAGCCTTCGCGGCCAGCACGCCACTGACGCTGTCCTCGATCACCAGCGTGCGCGCAGGTCGCGCGCCCATTTTCTCCGTCGCGTGGAGAAAGAGATCCGGCGCGGGCTTGCCGTGCGTGACCATCTGCGCCGTGTAGATCCGGTCGCCGAAATGGGGCGCGAGACCGGTCACCCTCAGCGACAGCGCGACGCGGTCGAGATCACTCGACGAGGCCACGCAATTCGGCACGCGCAGGCCGGACAGGACGGTATCGGTATCGGGAATCGGATGGAGCGCCTTCTCGAAGGCGATCAGTACGCGCGACTTCAGCCGGACGGGAAAATCGGCCGGCACCGCCTGGCCGAGTTCGCGATAATGCTGCGTGACCGCGTTCGTGCTTCGTCCGAGAAACAGCTCTAGCGCCTGCGCGAGTGTCAGCGATATCCCAAATCCGGACAGCTCGTCTACCAAGCACTGGCAGCTCAAGAGTTCGCTGTCGACGAGCACACCGTCGCAGTCGAAGATGACGAGATCGGGCCTTTGCCGGCTTCGGTCCATCCGGCCATTCGATCATATACCCATGCTTTGAGCAATAGTTCACCCGGTGGAGGACATATGCGGGTTCTCCGGGGTCAATGGGCGACCTGTCGATAGATCGCCGGCAGCGCCGCAGGCAGTCGGCGGATGTTGCCGACGATGGCGTAGCCGCTGCGGCCGAACAGCGTCGGGACGTAGGATTGCGCCGTCGCATCGACCGTCACGCCGAAGACCGCGATGCCGAGCCGCCGCGCCTCCTGCACGGATTTGCGGGTGTCCTCGACCGCAAAGCGCCCCTCGTAATGATCGACGTCGTTCGGCTTGCCGTCGGTGAGAACGAGCAGCAGCTTCTTGCGCTGCGGCTGGCGCGCCAGCTCGGCCGAGGCGTGACGTACCGCCGCACCGATCCGTGTGTAATAGCCCGGCTTCAGCGCGCCGATCCGGCGCTCGATCGCGCCACTCATCGGCTCGCCGAAGGCCTTGACCGTTTCGAGCCGCACCCAGGAATGCCGGCGTGAGGTGAAGGTGAGGATACTGTGGTGATCGCCGCAGGCCGACAGGCCGTGCGCAAGCACCAGCAACGCCTCCTTCTCGACGTCGAGCACCCGATAACCGTCGACCCAGGCGTCCGTCGAGAGCGAGACGTCCACGAGCAGCGTGACGGCAAGATCGTCCCCTCGCGGTCGCATCGCCACATGGACCCGATCGAGACCGCCCCCGCCACTTCCGGCGCGGAGATCGCACCGCGCGCGCACGAGTGCGTCGAGGTCGAGGTCGTGCCCATCGGCTTGGGCGCGCATTAATTCATGACGCGGCCGCAACACCTCGAAGCGGCGGCGCACCTGGCGGATGTGTCGACGCATGGCGTCATCAGGCCTCCAGCCCTCACCCAGCTCGGAGGCCGCACCCGCGAGCACGCGGCAATGATCGGGCAGATAGGAGCCGCTGCGATAATCCCATTCGGGATAGCTTAGGTCCGCGTTCAATGGCGAGGCATCGAGGGCTTCCGGCGGCAGGTCGAGATCGAACTTGAGCCGGCTCGCCGGCTTGCCGCTGCGGCGGCTGAGCGTGATCTCCTCGAGATCGTCGGCTGCCTTCTGCGCATCCTCGTCCTCACTGTCGTCAGCCGGGCGGTCGACATTGATCATCTCGGCCATCGCGAGGATCTTTTCAAAGCGATTGAGTACGAAAGGATCACGGCGATTGGTACCGTCTTCGCGCTCACGGACGGCGAAACGCTTGCGATCGTCTGATGGCGCTGGCGCGGCGGTCGGCACGCACGCGTCGTCGCCCGCATGTGCGGGCGACAGCTCGCGCGTCCAGCAATCGCCCCAGAGCGGGCATGGCAGGATCGAACGATAGCCGGGCGGCGCCTTGTCCGGCAGTGGCCCCGTCCCCATCATCGCCGGCCACAGCTTTCCCACCGGCGGCGTATCGGCGCCGAGCAGAGCAAGCACGATCTGCTCCATGTCCTGCTCGATGCGCGACAATGGCCGGTGCGGCCGCGCCATGGCCGTGGCCGCGGCCAGCCGGGCGTAGTCCTCGGCAAGGCCGGGACATTCCGTCAGCACAAGCACCGCGATCTCGCTGGCCCGCCGCAGCATCAACAGATCGCGCCGCAACGGATCGGCCTCGGCGATCGCGTCGACCGGTGCAAAGGCAAACCACGCGGCCAGCCACCGGTACAGCGCAGCATTCAGCCCGCGATCGGCGAAGATCGCGATGCTGTCGGGCAGGAAGATCGTCGCGGCATCGCGCCCGGGTTGCGCGAGCCGCTCGTCGCCGAGCCCGATGCGCTGCCGCCATCCAAGCCGATGCCCAGTCCGGCGGGCACTCGCGCTCGCGATCTGCACGCCCGTCTCCCCACCAAGCGCGCGGAACATAATCGCGATCCGGCTGCGCACCTCCGCGAGCGACACCGCGTGTTCTGCATAGGCCGGATAGCTCGCGGTACCCCCAACCAGGCGATGCCAGGCACGGCCGACGGTTTCTTCAAGCTCGAGGAAATCGAGCATCGGATCACCCTCAGGACATCACGGCGCGCGCGACGTCGAGCAGCGCCGCCTTGACGTCTGCGTCATCGGTGAGCGGTTCGATCATGCCGGCCAGCACCGCATCCGTAATTGAGGCTCCGGCCGCAATCAGGGTGGCGCAATAGACCACGAGACGGGTCGAAACGCCCTCCTCCAGGTCGTGCCCCTTCAGCGCGCGCAGCCGGCCGGCCAGCAGGACCAGCGGCCGCACATAGTCGGGTGCCAGCCCGCTCTCGGCCGCCACCACCGCGATCTCCTGCTCCGGCGGCAGGAAGCCGAACTCGATGGCAACGAAGCGCTGGCGCGTCGACGGCTTCAAAGCCTTCAGCAACGTCTGGTAACCGGGATTGTAGGAGACCACCAGCATGAAGCTCTTCGGCGCGACCAGCTCCTCGCCGGTCCGCTCCAGCGGCAGGATACGGCGGTCGTCGGTGAGCGGATGCAGCACCACCGTGACGTCCTTGCGTGCCTCCACGACCTCGTCGAGATAGCAGATGCCGCCTTCCCTCACTGCCCGTGTCAGCGGACCGTCGGTCCATACGGTGTCGCCGCCCCTCAGCAGGTAGCGGCCGGTAAGATCGGCGGCGGTGAGATCGTCGTGGCAGGCGACGGTGTGAAGCGGCAGTCCTAGCCGTGCTGCCATGTGGGCGACGAAGCGCGTCTTGCCGCAGCCGGTCGGTCCCTTCAACAGGACCGGCAGCTGATGCCGCCAGGCGTGCTCGAACAGCGCGCATTCGTTGCCGCTCGGAACGTAAGCCGGGAGCACGAGCGCGGGTGCCGACAAGGCGTGAAGTGCTGCTGTCATGGTTCTTCTCCGGAAATCATTCTGGAAAGGCGGCCGCGACTTGCGCGGCCGCCTTGTGTTTATTCGGCCGGTTGCAGGGCGCCTGGGACAGTCGCCTGCTTCTCGCGGCCGGGCACCAGTACCGCCCAGACGAACATCAATGCCGAGATCGCGACGAACACGCCGGAGCCGAGCCGCACCCAGTAGAAGAAGGCAAGCTGGTCCTGCACGTCCATGTAACTCTGGCCAAGTACGCGCTGGAGATGGACCTGAATCACGCCGGCAAAGGTCAACGCGAAAGTCATGGTCATCATCGCCGTGCACATGATCCAGAAGCTGGTCATGCTGAGCCACTGGTTATAGGGCGCACGTCCCTTGATCTGCGGGATCGCATAAGCCATCACCGACAGGTTCAGCATCACATAGGCGCCGAAGAAGGCGAGATGGCCATGTGCGGCGGTGACCTGCGTGCCGTGGGTGTAGTAGTTCACCGAGGACAGCGTGTGCAGGAAGCCCCAGACGCCGGCGCCGAGGAACGCCATCACAGAGCAGCCGACCGACCACAGCAGCGCGGCGCGGTTCGGATGCTTGCGGCCGGCCTTCCAGGTCATCTGCACCGTGAAGATCACCATGGTGAAGAAGGGCGCGACCTCGAGCGTGGAGAACAGCGAGCCGATCCACTGCCAGTAACCGGGCGCGCCGATCCAGTAGAAATGGTGGCCGGTGCCGAGAATGCCCGAGAACAGCGCAAGGCCGATGATGACGTAGAGCCACTTCTCGACCACCTCGCGGTCGATGCCGTTGAGTTTGATCATCAGATAGGCGAGCACGGACGCCATGATCAGCTCCCAGACGCCCTCGACCCAGAGATGAACGACATACCACCAGTACATCTTGTCGACCGCGAGATTGGCCGGATTGTAGAAGGCGAACAGGAAGAAGATCGCAACACCCCACAGGCCGAACAACAGGATGTTGGTGACCGTCGTCTTGCGTCCCCTAAGCGCCGTCATCGTCACGTTGAACAGGAACATCAGGCAGACGACCACGATGCCGACCTTGATGATGAAGGGCTGCTCGAGGAACTCGCGGCCTTCGTGGTAGTGGAAGAGATAGCAGACCACGGCCACACCGGCTGCGCCGAAGAACATCCAGAACTGGATCTTTGCGAGCAGCGGGCTGTAAAGCTCGGTCTCGGTTTCCTCGGGCAGCAGGAAGTAGGTCGCGCCCATGAAGCCGATCAGCGACCACACGATCAGCGCGTTGGTGTGAATCATCCTGACGATGTTGAACGGCAGCAGCACCGACAGCGTGTTGGGCAGGACGTAGATGGTCCCGGCGAGGAGGCCGAACAGGACCTGCGCCAGGAACAGGGTCAGCGCGCCGTAGAAATACAGCATCGCGACTTTCTGGGTCTGATATTTCATTTCGGGTTCTCTCTGTCTTGAAAGAGGCAAGGCCTTGAAGGAGGCAAGGCCCTGAAAGAGGAAGGCGTCAGCCGGCCTTGTTCGGCGGCCACTCCTGGCGCTTGATCTTGCTGGTCCATTGCAGGAAGTCGGCGAGATCGTTCAGTTCCTGGTCAGTGAGGTTGAACTGCGGCATCTGGCGCCGGCCCTCCGCGCCCGAGGGCTGCGATTGCATCCAGGCCTTCAACGTCTCGCGCGCACCGGCCGGATCCTCATTGCCGCCCCAGCGATCCCAGACATTGCCGACTTCGGGGGCGAAATAGGCGCCCTCGCCCAGCAAAGTGTGGCAGTTGATGCAGGAGTTCTTCTCCCAGACATGCTTGCCGCGCGCGACCGACGATGTCAGCGTCGCCGCATCCGTCGAGGTCGTCGCCATATAGTAATGGCTGTGCGCCGTCAGCCCGATGAAGATGGCGAAGAAGAAGGCCGAGCCGCCGTAGAAGACGTTTCGAGCCGCCGACTTGGTCAGGCGTTCAGCCATTGCCAGTCCTTTCCGTTGTGAGTCCAGTCGTGAGGAAGCAGTGATGCTGTATTTTGCTTGATGGCGCGGACGGGTCTTTGTCCGGGCGCAATCAACGCTGCGTTGGCGGCGTCAGATCAATGCGATGGCGGCGGAGGCGAGCCAGGCAACCAGCACCACGATGAGGATCCATGCGCTCACCAGACCGCGCCAGAGCGCCGGCACCGCCCGAAGGTCCATGAAATCGAGCGCGATTCGGTGGCCCTTGATGGCGGCAAGGACCAGGAGAAGTGCATTGGCGAGCAGCGGACGCGGCATTAGCGGCGGAAGCAGGATCGTCGCGAGCGCGAGGCCGATCAGCACGAGCCAGGTGATGTCGAGACGGCCGGGCATGATCAGCGCACCAGATAGAGGATCGGGAACATGACGATCCAGACCAGATCGACCATGTGCCAGAAGGCGGCGCCGGTCTCGACGCCCGAGATCTCGGCGCGGCGGCAGACCACGGCAAGGATGATGATGCCGAGGCCGACATGCAGGAGATGGAAGCCGGTCAGGAGGAAGTAGAGCGTGAAGAACGGGCTGGTTTCCAGGCCGATCCCGCGACCGATCTCTTCGGCATATTCGGTCAGCTTGATCGCGATGAAGAGGCCGCCGAGCGCCATGGCAATCAGTAGCCAGCGGCGCGATGCCCGCTTTTCACTGGCGCGCGCAGATCTGGTCGCCCTCGCCGCGGCCCAGCCGCTGGTCACCAGCACGATTGTGTTGAGGCCGGCGAGATTCGCGTTGAGCGCCGCCTGCCCCGCCGCGAACACAACGGGATGGATCGCCCGGGCAACGACGAAGGCGCCGAGGAACAGGCCGAAGGCGACGAGCTCGCTGAAGATCAGCACCCAGATCATGGGATCGCCGGGGAGATCTTCCAAGATTCCCCAGCCGGTTCCCTGTTGTTCGCAATCGGCCGCAGACATCGTCTTTCCGGATCAGGACACCGGCCAGACTTAGCTCAACCGTTCAGTTCGGAATTTGTCGCAGGACAAACTGGGGGGCCACCGGCGGAGATGTTTGCGCCGACGCAACGTCCCGCTCGCCGGAGCGCGGTACGAACAGACTCAGGGTTCGCAAAGAGCGGTGAGCAATGACATGAGCGATGCACAGATCGGGCTAATGACCGCGACACCCATCATCATCGCCTTCGCCATCACGCTCCGGCGCATGGGCGTGCTGTCGACGGTGGCGACGGTATCGGCGGTGAGCCTCTCCGTCGCGATCGCGACGGTGCTGTTCACGACGCAGTAGCCGGGCACTACCGATGAGGAGACGATCAGCTATCGCCGGTCGGGCGCTATTCTCGGCAGGATGAGCTGAAACCGCGTCCCCGCGCCGGGCAGGCTCTCGAGCCGGAGCTGCCCACCCAGCCGGTCGACGACGATGCTGTGCACGATATGCAGACCGAGGCCGCTGGCGCCGTCGTGCCGGCGCGTGGTGAAGAATGGGTCGAAGGCCCGCCGTTCCACATCGGGAGCCATGCCGCAGCCGTCATCAGCAAACAGCAGCTCAACGTGGTCATCATTGACCGCACGGAGCGAGACGTTGATCGTCCCGGTCTCACCATCGGAGAACGCGTGCGTCATCGCATTGACTGCGAGGTTGGTGAGCACTTGGCCGAAAGGCCCGGGATAGCTGTCCATGGCGAGATTCGTTTCGCAGTGGAGGCTGAACGCGATGTCGCGCACCCGCAACTGCCGCTCGAACTGCGACAGAACCTGGCCGGTCAGCTCGCCTGCGTCGAAGCTGCGCCGAAGTGACTCGGTCTGGTCAGCCGCCACCTGCTTGAAGGATTGCACCCGCTCGGCGGCGCGACCGAGATTCGTGACCAGCTGCGCCGACGCATCGCTGACCAGTTCCAGAAACCCTGTAAGTGTCGAGCGCTTGAGATTACCCCGCGCGACCTCCGCCGCGAACTGCTCCGCCTTGCGCTGGAGCGTCGATGCCACCGTCAG
The DNA here is from genome assembly GCF_056402655.1 of Bradyrhizobium sp. P3_C3. Classification (NCBI taxonomy): domain Bacteria; kingdom Pseudomonadati; phylum Pseudomonadota; class Alphaproteobacteria; order Hyphomicrobiales; family Nitrobacteraceae; genus Bradyrhizobium; species Bradyrhizobium sp. P3_C3. The sequence continues at coordinate 231,329 of NZ_JBFUGY010000006.1, forward strand.
ACTACTGCCGAGCGGCGTGTTGATCTCGTGCGCGACACCGGCAACCATGCGCCCGAGCGCCGCAAGCTTTTCCGCCTCGATCAGGGTGTCCTGGATATCGCGCAGATGGCGAAGCGCGGTCTCGGCGGCGTCCCTGGCGCTGCGAATCTCCCGCTCGGCGCGCTTGCGTTCGGTGATCTCCTCCGCCGCCACGTTGACCGCGACAATCTCGCCGTCCGGCATTCGCAGCGGGTGCCAATAAGTAACCCAGGAACGCTCCTCGACCTGATCAGCCCGTTGCCCCGCCACCTCGATACCGATCACGGGCTCGCCCGTCGCGACGATCGAGCGCACAATCTGCTCGACGGAACCCGCCAGGGCCGGCACGCAGTCCCTGACCGTATGTCCAAGATGGCCTTCGACGGATATGCCGCAGATCTCGGTCAGACGCTGGTTGATCAGCAAATAGCGGCAGTCCGGCGACAGACAGGCCAACCCGATCGGGGCGGTGTCGTAGATCAGCTGCAACGCCGGCAAAGTCGAGACCAGCATCAACTCCGAAGCCGGCGATGACCTCACTGTACTCGTCACTCAGGTTCCCCGTGGTCCCTTGCGTCGACCACATGAGATTAGCACGGAATTGACGATCGGTTGATCTAGATCAAGAAGACGCGCCGGCGCCTCTCGTTCCGAGGCTCTGGCGTGAATCGCCTCGTTCAAAACAGAACAAAGGCCCCGATCAATAAACCTGCAGCAAAGGAGCCTAGCCCGAGGGTGCAGACGGAAACGATGCGCAAGAGGATGCGAAGCCGGCCCTCAAATTCATCGTCTGTCATCTCGTGGATATGAGCCGCCACTGGTGCTGCCCTGCCCGTGCCCTGCTCGGCCCCCCCGGATCTAGTCCCCAAATCATGGTCATCGCGAGGCATCGGTTCCGGTCGCGATGCCGTGATCGAAATTGACGAAAATGGTAGTCGCCTGGCGGGGCGGCGCCAGAGCCTCCCCCGCGACGTGATTTTGCGCCTACCGCCGCTGGTTATACACGTCGATGCACACCGCGCCGAGCAGCACCAGGCCCTTGATGACCTGCTGATAGTCGATGCCGATGCCGAGGATGGACATGCCGTTGTTCATCACGCCCATGATCATGGCGCCGACCACGGCGCCGCCGACACGCCCGACGCCGCCATAGGCCGAGGCGCCGCCGATGAAGCAGGCGGCGATGACGTCGAGCTCGAAGCCGAGGCCCGCTTTCGGCGTCGCGGTGTTGAGGCGCGCGGCAAAGACGAGGCCGGCAAGGGCTGCGAGCACGCCCATGTTGACGAAGGTGAGAAAGGTCAGCCGCTCGGTCTTGATGCCCGACAGGCTTGCCGCCTTGGCGTTACCGCCGACGGCATAGATCTGCCGGCCGATCACGGTGCGGCGGGTGACGAAGCCGTAGAGCGCGATCAAGGCGCTCATGATCACCAGCACGTTCGGCAGCCCGCGATAGGTCGCGATCAGGTAGGTGAAGTAGAGCACGGCGCAGGCCAACACCACGCTCTTGCCAAGGAAGAACGCGTAAGGCTCGACCTCGATGCCGTGCGACTGCTCGCGCGCGCGGCTCTTGGCGCTGGCATAGACCAGCCCCAGCGCCAGCACCGCGCCGATCAGCATCGAGGTCGGATGCAGCGTGCCGGCTTCGGGCAGGAACTCCGGAATGAAGCCCGACGACAGTTTCTGGAAGGTCGGCGGAAACGGCCCGAGCGACTGCCCCTGCAACACCGCGAGCGCAAGTCCCTTGAACACGAGCATGCCGGCCAGGGTCACGATGAAAGACGGTATCTTGAAATAGGCGACCCAATAGCCCTGCGCCGCGCCGATCGCAGCGCCGACCACGAGGCAGGCGATGAAGGCGAGCGTATAGTCGACCTTGTACGTCACCATCAGCAGGGCGGCGACCGCGCCGACGAAGCCCGCGACCGACCCTACCGAGAGGTCGATGTGGCCGGTGACGATCACGAGCAGCATGCCGAGCGCCATGATGACGATGTAGCTGTTCTGGAGCACCAGATTGGTGAGGTTGAGCGGCTGGAGCAGCGTGCCGCCGGTCATGACCTGGAAGAACAGCATGATCGCGATCAGCGACATCAGCATGCCGTAATTGCGCAAATTGTTCTTGATGAAGCTGCCGGTCCGGCGCTCCTCGGGCAGCGACACCGTCTTGTCGGTCATGGCTGCAATCCTCCCATCTCCGCGGCCTCAGGCACGCCGTTTCCGTTGCTTCGTTCGTTGCGCATGATGGCGCGCATGATCTTCTCCTGCGTCGCCTCTGCGCCCTTGAACTCCCCGACGAAGGCGCCGTCGTTCATGACGCAGATGCGATCGCAGATACCGAGCAGCTCGGGCATCTCCGAGGAGATCACCACGACGCCGCGCCCGGCCTCCGCAAGCTCGTTGATGATACAGTAAATCTCGTATTTGGCACCGACGTCGATGCCCCTTGTCGGCTCGTCCAGGATCAGGACCTTGGGATCGGTCATCAGCCATTTCGACAGCACCACTTTCTGCTGGTTGCCGCCGGAGAGCTGGCCGGTCTCCTGGTACACGTCGGAGCAGCGGATGCGCATGCGGCTCCGGTAGTCGCTGGCGACCTTCAGCTCGGCGATGTCGTCGATCACCCGGCCGGGTGCGACCTGGTCGAGGCTGGCGAGCGTGATGTTCTTGCGGACGTCGTCTGCCAGGATCAAGCCGAGCTGCTTGCGGTCCTCGGTGACATAGGCAAGGCCGGCGTCGATCGCGGCCGCAACGCTCGGCAGCACGATCTCATGGCCCTCGAGCTTGATGCGGCCGCTGATAGTGGTGCCCCAGGAGCGGCCGAACAGGCTCATGGCAAACTCGGTGCGACCGGCGCCCATCAGCCCGGCAATGCCGACGACCTCGCCGCGCTTCACGCCGAAATTGACGTTCTTGATCACCTGCCGCTCGGGATGAATGGGGTGATAGACCGACCAGTTCTCGACGGTCAGGACAGGCACGCCGATCTTCGCGCTGCGCTCGGGAAAGCGATGGGCGAGATCGCGGTTGACCATGCTGCGGATAATACGGTCCTCCTGGATCGGCTCGCTGCGGCAGTCGATGCTGTCGACGGTGCGGCCGTCGCGCAGCACGGTGATGTGGTCGGCGACCTTGGCCACCTCGTTGAGCTTGTGCGAGATCAGGATCGAGCCGATGCCCTGCTCGCGGAAGGCCATCAGGCGTTCGAGCAGCGCGGCGCTGTCGGCCTCGTTGAGGCTCGCGGTCGGCTCGTCCAGGATCAGCATCCGCACCCGCTTGGACAGCGCCTTCGCGATCTCGACCAGCTGCTGCTTGCCGACGCCGAGGTCGGTGATCAGCGTATCCGGCGATTCCTTCAGGCCGACCTGCGCGAGCAGCTCGCGGGTGCGCCGGTAGACCTCGTCACGATCGATGACGCCGAATTTTGACGGCGGATGCGACAGGAAGATGTTCTCCGCGATCGACATCAGCGGGATCAGCGCCAGCTCCTGGTGGATGATGATGATGCCGAGCGCCTCGGAATCGTTGATATCGCGGAAGCGGCGCTCCTCACCCTCGAAAACGATGGTGCCCTCGTAGCTACCGGCCGGGTAGACGCCGCTGAGCACTTTCATCAGTGTGGATTTGCCGGCACCGTTCTCGCCGACAAGCGCGTGGATCTGCCCGGCCTCGACCGAGAAGTTCACGTCACGCAGAGCCTGCACGCCTGAAAAGCTCTTGCTGACGTTGCGCATCTCCAGCATGGCGGTCATGATTTCACATCCCTCGATCGCTGCTAGTTCACCTCTCCCCGCTTGCGGGGAGAGGGAGAAGAGGCTCTCCCCGCAAGCGGGGAGAGGGGAAAGAAAGAAGCTTACTGGAACTGCGACTTCTTGTAGTAGCCGCTGTCGACCAGAGTCTTCTCCCAATTGTCCTTGTAGACCACGACCGGCTTCAAGAGATAGGACGGCACCGTCTTGGCGCCGTTCTCGTAGGTCTTGGTGTCGTTGACGGTGACCTGCTTGCCGGCGAGCGCCGCGTCGACCATGTCGGCGGTCACCTTGGCGAGGTCGCGGGTGTCCTTGAAGATGGTCGAGTACTGATCACCGCGCAGCATCGCCTTGATCGAGGGCACCTCGGCATCCTGGCCCGAGATGACAGGCATCGGTTGTCCGGCGCTGCCATAGCCGACGCCCTTCAGCGATGAGATGATGCCGATCGAGAGGCCGTCATAGGGCGACAGCACTGCGTTGACCTTCTTGTTGCCGTAGTAGGCGCTGAGCAGATTGTCCATGCGGGCCTGCGCGGTGGCGCCGTCCCAGCGGAGCGTCGCGACCTTGTCCATGCCCATCTGGCCGGAGACGACGACGAGCTTGCCGCTGTCGATGTACGGCTTCAGCACGCTCATCGCGCCGTTGTAGAAGAAGTAGGCGTTGTTGTCGTCGGGCGAGCCGCCGAACAGCTCGATGTTGAACGGGCCCTTGCCGTCCTTGAGGCCAAGCCCCTGCACGAGCGACTCCGCCTGCAACACGCCGACCTGGAAATTGTCAAAGGTCGCGTAATAGTCGACGTTCGGCGTGCCGCGGATCAGGCGGTCATAGGCGATCACGGTAATGCCTTTGGCTTTCGCCTGCTTGAGCACGTCGGACAGCGTGGTGCCGTCGATCGCGGCGATCACCAGCGCTTTCGCACCCTTGGTTACCATGTTCTCGACCTGCGAGAGCTGGTTCGGGATGTCGTCCTCGGCGTATTGCAGGTCGGTGTTGTAGCCGCGCTCCTTCAGCACCTTGACCATGTTGTTGCCGTCGTCGATCCAGCGCGCCGACGATTTCGTCGGCATGGCAATGCCAACCGTCGCCTTGTCCTGGGCGGAGGCGGTGACGCCTGAGGCCATCGTCGCTGCGCCGGCCAGCGCCAGCGCGAGGAATGTCGTCTTCAGTTTCAGCATGTTTTACTCCCTTGGGTGTCAGACTGTTTCTTCGTTTCGTCGAGAGGGTTGGTCGTGTGCGCCTGCGAGCCTCCTATGCGAGCTTGACGTCAGGCTCCGCGCGGCCACTCGCAGATGCCTGCAACAGGAAAGTGCAGCCGGCTTGCGGATCGGCGGCGCGCGCCGCCGCGTCCATATCCTGCCAGGCCGACGTGACGAGGAGGCGCGACAGATCAGGGCCGACGAAGGCCGGGCAGCTCGACTGCTTCGCCGGCACGCGCAGCGAGCGCAGGCGCTCGCCTTGCGGAGAGTAGACATCGATCCGGCCCGCACCCCAGCAGGCGTTCCAGATCCGCCCGTCGGCGTCGCACACCGAGCCGTCGAGGCCCCCGATGCCGGTGTGGCGCAACAGAACGTCCGGCTCGCCTCGCGGCAAGCCGGTCGCCGGATCAAGCGGAACGGCGTAGAGCACGGCGCGCGCGGTGTCGGCGAAGTAGCCGGTCGCACCATCAGGTGAAAAACAGATCGAATTGGGAATGGTGATGCGGGGGAACAACATCGAGATCTTGCCGCGATGGAACGCGTAGATCGCGCCCGCTCCTGCCTCCGCATTGCGGCCCATGGTGCCGATCCAGAACGTGCCGGACTGATGCACACGGGCATCGTTGGAGCGCGTCGCGGGATTGTCGGCTTCAAGCGGACAGACCAGCGTCAACGCGCCGCCGGCGAGCTCGCGGATGTAGAGGCCGTCTTCGGCGACGATCAACTGGCGCTCGGCGTCGATGCGCCCGAGACCGCTAACCATCCGGCCGAGCGCGTGGACGCGAATGCTGCCGCTGCCGAGATGCGCCTCGAACAGCCGCCCCTCGCGGATATCGAACCACCAGGCCGTGTCGGTGCTCAAATCATAGGTCGGCCCCTCGCCGAGATGGCATGGATCGTCCGAGAGAACCGAGGTCGGCACCTCTTCCATCATGGCGTCCTCACTCCAAAGCGATAGACCGTGTGATGGCGGTAGACCTCGCCGGGATTGAGGCGCGGGCTCGGGAAATCCGGCCGGTTCGGCGCATCCGGCCAGATGTGCGGCTCGAGACACATGGCGTCCGATTGCCGGATGAGCTTGCCGCCCTTGCCCGAGATCGTGCCGTCGAGATAGTTGCCGGAATAGACCTGAAGGCCGGGCTGATTGGTCAGGAGCTCCATGATGCGCCCCGAACGCGGCGCCTCCAGCCGGGCCGCGAAAGCAAGCTTGCCGTCACGCCCGAGGCAGTAGGTATGGTCGTAGCCCTTGCCGTTCCGCAATTGCTGATCGCTCTCGCGGATGCGCGCGCCGACGGCCACGCCGTCGCGGAAGTCGAACGGCGTTCCGGCCACCGCGCGCGGCGGCTCAGCCAACGGAATGGCGGTGGGATCGATGGCGAGGAAATGCTCGGCGGCGACCGTCAGCTTGTGGTCGAGAATGGGCGTGCCTGAGGTCGCGCCTTCCAGATTGAAGAAGCTGTGATTGGTCAGGTTGACAATGGTCGGCCGGTCGGCTCGCGCCTCCATCGTCAACGACAGCTCGGCCGGGCCGGTAACGCGATAGGTCAGGCGCACGTCGAGCCGGCCGGGATAATTTTCTTCGCCATGCGGACTCGAATAGGTGAGCGTGACGCCCGGCTCCGCGCCGTCGTCGATGGCGGCAATCTCCCAGAGCTTGCGATCGAACCCGTCGAGGCCGCCATGCAGCGCATTCGGACCGTTGTTGACCGGAAGCTGCACCGTTTCGCCGTCCAGCGAAAATCGCCCGTTGGCAATGCGGTTGGCGTAGCGGCCGACGGTGGCACCGAAGAACTTTCGTTCGGCGAGATAACCGGCGAACGCGTCATGGCCGAGCACGACGTCGTCGTAACCGCCTTTGGCGTCCGGCACGATGAGCGCCTGGATCACCGCGCCATGGGTGATGATGCGGGCTTCAAACCCGCCCTCCCCGCGCAGCACGATGCGCTCGACGTTGCGGCCGTCCGGCAGCGTTCCGAAGATGTCTTTTGTTATTTTTGATCCAGCCATGTTCAGTCCACAAACGGTTCGACGATGTTGCGCCTGCCGAGCAGGAAGGCATCGGCAACGAGACGCAGCGGCGCCAGGTCGACGTCGCGTGCGCCGGTCGCGGTGAGCTTGACGAAGCGCCCGTACAGCTCGCGATATTCCTGATCGGACGCCTCGGCAACGGTCTCGCCGTCGATTTCCATGCGCCGACCGCCGCCCGACAACGTCATTCGGCCCTGGTCCGTTTCGACGAGGATATCCCAACTCTGCGGCCCGGTCTGGCGGAAATCGAACTCGGCGGTCACAGGCAGGCCGCCAATGTCGGCCAGCGTCAGGTTCGCGGCGATCGGGGCCTGGCAATTGGCTGGAAAGGCCAGCTCGGCCGCGGTGACGAACACCGGACGGGGCAGAATACGGGTCAGGATCGAGAGCGCGTTGATGCCGGGATCGAACACGCCGAGCCCGCCCGGCTCCCAGATCCAGCCCTGCCCGGGATGCCAGACGCGAACGTCTTCCTTCCAGTTGATGTGCACAGACTTGATCCGCCGCGTGAGAAGCCACTCGCGCGCCGGCTCGACCGCGGGCGCATAGCGCGAATGCCAGGTCGCAAACAGCGTTCGCTTGGCTTCCTCCGCCATCGCGATCAGCGGGTCGAGCTCGGCGACGCCGGTGCCGGGCGGCTTCTCCAGCATCACGTGCTTGCCGGCAGCGAGCGCCGCGGCGGCCTGGGCGCGCCGTACCTGCGGCGGCGTGCAGAGCGAGACGGCATCGATCGGCGGTCCCTTTTCCAGCAGTTCCTCGATGGTCGCAAAATGCGGCACGCCCGGCAGCGATGCGTTGCGGCTCGCGACGGCCGCGAGCGTCGCGCCCGCCGTCGCAGCAATCGCACCGACATGCTGGTCGCGCGCGATCTTGCCGAAGCCGACGATGGCAATACGAAGTTCGGTCACGCTTTTTCTMCAGTATCCGCGGACGGCAGCACCTCGGCCTCGTGGCGGCGCATACCGTTGTGAATGACATAAACCATCGCTTCCGAGGCGGTCTGGGCTTCGCCGGCGGCGATGCCATCGACGATCTTCTGGTGCCAGAGCAGCACGGTGTCGCGGTCCTCCGGCTCGACCGGTGCGCTGAGCAGGAAGGAGGCGCGCAGGGCGGCCTCGATGACGTGTCCGATCGAGCGCATGAACAGATTGCCCGACGCGCGCGCCACCGCAACATGGAGCGCGAGGTCGGCGTCGGCAAAGCCGACGGAATCGGAAGCCTCAAACCGCATGCGGTCCATGCAACGACGGAGCTCGGCGAGGTCGTCCTCGGACCGCTGCGCCGCAGCCAGCATGGCCGCGCGCGGCTCGACCGCGAGGCGAATCTCGGCGAGGTCGTTGAGGAAGCGCTTGTCGATGCCGGCGTCCAGATGCCAGGCCAGCACGTCGGCGTCGAACATGTTCCAGGCGGCGCGCTCGCGTACGACGGTGCCGACGCGGGCCTTGGTGGTGAGCAGGCCCTTGGCGACCAGGGTCTTCACGCTCTCGCGCAGCACCGGGCGCGACACGCCGAACATCGCAATCATCTCGGCATCACCAGGCAGGCGCGTTCCCTCGGCGTAGCGGCCGGCGATGATGTCGACGCCGATCGAGCGGGCCACTTCCGCATGGTTGGAGTGAGCCCGGCGCGTCGGGATGACGACGATGCGCGACGTCATGTGGCTGCTCCTGCGCCCTTCGCCGCCGGCCGCCGCGCGAGCGCGACCAGCCCCTGCTGCAAGGCGATGAAGGCGAACAGTAGCACGCCGGTTGCGATCTTGGTCCACCAGCTCGACAGCGTTCCGTCGAAATTGATGTAGGTCTGAATCAGGCCCTGGATCAGCACGCCGAGGAAGGTGCCGATCACCGAGCCCTGCCCGCCCGTGAGCAGCGTGCCCCCGATCACGACAGCCGCGATGGTGTCGAGTTCGACGCCGACCGCGGAGAGCGAGTAGCCGGCGCTGGTGTAGAAAGAAAACACAATGCCGGCGATGCCCGCGAGCAGGCTCGACAGCATGTAGATTTTCACCGTCATCTTGCCGACGGCAACGCCCATTAGGCTCGCGGTCGCCCGGCTGCCGCCGAGCGCATAGACATTAGCGCCGAACCGGGTGAGATGCAGCAGCAGCGCGCCGCCGATCACGATCACGAGCATGATGATCGCGATCGCCGTCAATCGCCCTCCACCGGGCATCCGCAGCGCGAAGTCCGACACAGTGGAATAGACCGGCGCGGTGATCGGCACCGATTCCGTCGAGAGCAGGAAGCTCGCGCCGCGGGCCAGGAACATCCCCGCCAGCGTTACGATGAACGGCGGCAGGTCGAAGACATGGATCACCGCGCCCATCGCCGCTCCGAAGGCCGCCGAGAGCGCGAGGATCGCGACGAAGGCAAGCAGCGGCGGCACGCCCCAGCGCTCGATCGCAAGCGCGACGAACACCGTGGTGAAACCGATCACCGAGCCGACCGAGAGGTCGATGCCGCCGGAGATGATGACGAAGGTCATGCCGGTCGCGACGATGCCCAGAAAGGCATTATCGGTGAGGAGATTGCCAACCACGCGGGTCGAGGCGATGTTGGGGAATTGCACGGCGCAGAGCGCAAAGCCTGCAACGAGCACGATGGCGGTGATGAGGACCGGGGGCAGGCCTTTCATGCTTTGGACCTCCGCAGCCGCGCGGCGATGCCGGCAATTCCCGAAAATTTCGGCGATTGCAGCAGCAGCACCGTCATCACCACCACCGCTTTGACCAGCAAATTGAACTCCGGCGGGTAGCCAGACAGCAGAATGCCGGTGTTCATGGTCTGGATGATCAACGCACCGAGCACGGCCAGCACGAGGCTGAAACGGCCGCCGAACAGGGAGGTGCCGCCGATCACCACCGCGAGGATGGCGTCGAGCTCGAGCCAGAGGCCGGCATTGTTGGCATCCGCGCCCATGATGTCGGCCGCCGCGATCACGCCGGCGAGCGCCGCGCAGATGCCACACCAGACGTAGACCGCCAGGATCATCGCACGCGTGCCGACGCCGGCAAGCTCGCTCGCCCGCGCGTTGCCGCCGGTTGCCTCGATCAGCAATCCGAGCGCCGAACCGCGCACCACCGCGCCGGTGAGAATCAGCATGCCCAGGGCGATCACGACCGGCATCGGCACGCCGAGCACGGCGCCATTGCCAAGCCAGACCAGATCCGGCGAGGAGAAGGTCACGATACGCCCCTCGGTAATGAGCTGCGCGATGCCGCGTCCCGCCACCATCAGGATCAGCGTCGCCACGATCGGCTGCATGCCGAGCACCGCGACGAGAAATCCGTTCCACAATCCGCAGATCAGGCCAGCGCCGAGCGCGGCCGCAAGGACCACGGCCAGATTGTGCGTGTCGGCAAGGCTCGCCGCGATCGCGCCCGAGATGGCCATGACCGCGCCGACCGACAGATCGATGCCGCGCGTCGCGATCACCAGCACCATGCCGAGCGAGAGCAGCGCCACCGGCGTGCCGCGGTTGAGCACGTCGATCAGGCTGCCGAACAGCCGGCCGTCCTGGAGACGCAGATCGAAGAATTGCGGTGACACGATGCGATCGACCGCCAGGATGACGATCAACGCGAGGATCTGGGCAAGGCCGCGGCGCGGCAACAGCGCTGTCATGCCCGGCCCTCATGCGCGACAGCGGCGCCGTCGGCGGCGATGGCCGCGAGAATGTTGCCGACGTCGATCGCCTCGCCCGCGAGCTCCTCGACATGGGCGCGGTCGCGCAGCACGACCACGCGGTCGGAATAGGTCACGATCTCATCCAGCTCGGAGGAGATCACGAGCAGCGCCAGCCCGTCGTCGCAGAGCTCGCGGATCAGGCGGATGATCTCGGCATGCGCGCCGACGTCGATGCCGCGGGTCGGCTCGTCCAGCACCAGGAGGCGCGGCGAGGTCGCGAGCCAGCGCGCCAGCAGCACCTTCTGCTGATTGCCGCCGGACAGTAGCCCCACGGCGCGCTCCGGATCGGGCGGGCGGATGTCGAGCATCTTGACGTAGCGGCCTGCGATCTCGTCCTGCTCGCGGCGCGACAGCGGACGGTGCAGGCCGCGCTTGGCCTGGAGCGCGAGCACGATGTTCTCGCGCACGGTGAGCTCGGCGACGATGCCGTCGGTCTTGCGTTCCTCCGGGCAATAACCAAAGCCGTGGCGCACGCCGTCGCGCGGCGACTGCAGCCGCACGGGCGCCCCCTCCACCCTCGCCTGCCCGCCATCGGCGCGCTCGGCGCCGAACACCAGCCGCGCCGTTTCGGTCCGGCCCGAGCCGAGCAGGCCGGCGAGACCCACGACCTCGCCATGGCGCAGCTCGAGATTGAACGGCGCGACATAGCCGGCCTTGCCGTAGTTCTCGAAACTCGCGCAGACCTCGCGCGCCCGATGCTCTCCCGCCGACGCCCGGGTGCTGGTGGTCTCGGCCAGCTCGCGGCCGAGCATCATCCGGATCAGCTCGAGCCGCGGCAGCGAGGCGGTCTCGCGCTCGCCGACCAGGCGGCCGTTGCGCAGCACCGTGATGCGGTCGGAGATCTCGTAGACCTGATCGAGGAAGTGACTGACGAATACGATGCCGATGCCGCGCTTGGCGAGCTGACGCATGATGCCAAAGAGAATCTCGACCTCGTGACGGTCGAGGCTCGCTGTGGGCTCGTCCAGGATCAGCACGCGCGCGGAGAGATCGACGGCCCGCGCGATCGCGGTGACGTGCTGGATGGCGACGGAATAGTTGCCGAGCGGCGCGGCGACGTCGATATCGAGGCCGAAGTCGGTGAGCAGCGCCTTGGCGCGACGCCGCATCTCGCCTTCACGCACGATGCCGAAGCGCATCGGCTGCCGGTCGAGGAATAGGTTCTGCGCGACCGAGAGATTCGGCAGCAGATTGACCTCCTGGTAGACGGTGGCGATACCGGCCTGGAGCGCCGCCTTGGCCGAGCGCGGCGCGACCTCCTCGCCGCCGAGCCGGACGATGCCGGCATCGCGGGGGAATACGCCGGTGATCACCTTGATCATCGTGGATTTGCCGGCGCCGTTCTCACCGAGCAACGCATGAATCTCGCCGGCACGAAGCGTGAAGTCGACCTCCTGCAACGCACGCACAGCACCGAAGCTTTTGCTGATCCCGCGCACCTCCAGCAGGGAAGGAGCAGGATCGGGGCTGTTCTCCATAACGACGTCACTCCCACCGGCGTCCGCTTATGCTGCGGACACCCAGCCTATTCGTTCGCGCAGCGGTTTCGAAGGGGGCTGCCGGACCACAACGCGCGGTCCGGCGCGGCACCCCGCCTCAGTAACCGAGGCCCTTCTTGCTGTCGTAGATCTTCTGCGGATCGTCAGCCGCTGTATAGAGCTTGGAGTCGGTCTGGATCCACTTGGGCGGCACCGTGCCCTTGTCCTTGAAGGCCGCGATGGCATCGAGCGCGGGACCCGCCATGTTCGGCGTCAGCTCCACGGTGGCATTGGCTTCGCCGGCGGCCATCGCCTTGAAGATGTCGGGAACCGCGTCGATCGAGACGGTGAGGATCTCCTTGCCCGGCTTGAGGCCGGCTTCCTTCATCGCCTGGATCGCGCCGACCATCATGTCGTCATTGTGCGCGTAAACGGCGCAGATCGACTTGCCGCCACCTTCGGCCTTGATGAAGCTCTCCATCACCTCCTTGCCCTTGGCGCGGGTGAAGTCGCCGGTCTGGCTGCGCACCACCTTGAGGTTCGCATGCTTGGCGATGGCGGTGTCAAAGCCCTTCTTGCGGTTGGCGGCGACGCTGGCGCCGACCGTGCCCTGCAATTCGACGACGTTGCAGGCCTTAGCCCCGACGGTCTTGGCCAGCCAGTCGCCGGCAACCTCGCCTTCATGCACGCTGTCGGAGGTCACGGCGGTGAGATAGAGCTCCTTGCCGGAGGGATCGATGTCGCGGTCGAGCAGCACGACCGGGATCTTGGCCTCCTTGGCTTCCTTCAGCACCGAGTCCCAACCGGTCGAGACCACAGGTGCAAGGAAGATCGCATCGACGTTCTGCGCGATGAAGGAGCGGATCGCCTTGATCTGGTTCTCCTGCTTCTGCTGCGCGTCGGCGATCTTGAGATTGACCTTTCGCTTGGCAGCCTCCTGCTTGGAGACCGACGTCTCGGCCGCGCGCCAGCCGGATTCCGATCCGATCTGCGAGAAGCCGACGGTGAGCTCGGCGGCGCTGGCCGGCAGCGCTAGGAGCAACGCGGCCGTGGCGCTGGCCGCAAAGAGGGCTTTGAGGGTCATCAGGCGTGTCTCCCAAGAAGTCATCTTGTGTTATCTCGGGCGCCGATTGGTAGCATGGCACCCGCAGGCCGGCCCTTGAGGCGGCGGAAGGGACTATTTCACGGAAGATGAGTTCCGACTAGTCATATTATTTGACTATTAGTGCGAAACTTCGATTTGGCGGGATGGACGGTTTCTATGACACGCCCAGCGCGATTTTGGGCCGTGGATGCAACGGGGAGATGAAGGAATTTGTGCGGCTCGCAACCTCTCCTCCGCGTCATTGCGAGCGCAGCGAAGCAATCCAGAAACTGTCCGCGGAGGGACTCTGGATTGCTTCGCTGCGCTCGCAATGACGGTGTGGATAGAATTCGGCGCAGGTCGACCAGATCGACCCGCGGAAAGTCCGCCTCACCCGGACTGCATCTTCGATGCAATCCGGCCTCTCCCCGCGTGCGGGGAGAGGCGAAGGGTAGCGGAGCTAGATCAGCTTCCGTTGCGCGAGGTTCTTCATCAGCGCGCCGATTCCAAACGTCCAGGGCTCGCACTCGTCGCTGGTGCGCATGCGGTTGACGAGCTTGCCGAGCTGGGGCGCTGCGATCGTGACGATATCGTCGCGCTTGTGGGTGAACCCCTGCCCCGGCGCATCGCGATCCTTGACCGGCGCGAACATCGTGCCGAGAAACAGCACGAAGCCATCGGGGTATTGATGCACCTTGCCGATCGTCTGCTCGACGAGGTCCGTGGGATCGCGACTGATCATGCTGATCGAGGAATGGCCATCGAGAACGAAACCGTCCGCGCCCTTGACGTTCAGGCTGATGTCGAGCTTGCGCGCATCGTCGAGTGTGAAGGTGTCGTCGAACAGGCGCAGCAGCGGGCCGATCGCACAGGAGGCGTTGTTGTCCTTGGCCTTCGACAACAGCAGCGCCGAACGCCCCTCGAAGTCGCGCAGATTGACGTCGTTGCCGAGCGCGCCGCCGACGATCTTGCCACGGCTCGACACGAACAGCACGAGCTCGGGCTCGGGATTATTCCAGGTCGACTTCGGATGCAGGCCGGCATCCATGCCGGTGCCGACTGACGACAGCGTCGGCGCCTTGGTGAAGACCTCGGCATCCGGACCGATGCCGACTTCGAGATATTGGCTCCAGGCGTTCTGATCGATCAGCACCTGCTTCAAATGCATCGCCTGGTCGGAGCCCGGCTTGAGCTTCGACAAATCGTCGCCGATCAACCGCGTCACTTCTTTCCGGATCGCTTCGGCCGAGGCCGGATTGCCCTTGGCGCGCTCTTCGATGACGCGCTCCAGCATCGAGATGGCGAAGGTGACGCCGGCGGCCTTCAGGGTCTGGAGATCGAGGGGCGCAAGCAGCCACGGCTTTTTCGGATCGCGCCCATCCGGCGCCGTGTTGGCCACGATCGCTTCGAGATCGCCGATGCGCTCGCCCTTGACCGCGGCGAGCGCCTTGGCCGGATTGTCTTCCTCGCAGAGCGCGCTGACGGTCGGAAACTTGGCGGTTACGTCGAAGACGCCGTCTCCACGGACGGCGACAACGGCCGGGCCGTTCGCCTGCGGCAGCCAGACGCGGCCGACCAGCGTCCCCTTCGTTCCATCCTCGGGGAGAAGATCTCTAACAGACAGTGTCGTCATGGCCGCGTCCTCGCTCTTTCTCGGATCGGCCGCGTTCACAGCAGCCGATCCCATTGGCGAAGACCAATAAACGTCTGGCAGGGGAAGTCCAGACCGGCAGCGAAGAGCCGCTATGCCCCTGCCCGGGCCTTTATGCGCCTGCTCGCGCTTTGCGCGCCGCGATCTGCTGGAGCGCCCAGCGCGCGTTCTTGCGAACGTCGGGGTCGGCATCGTCGGCGATGACCGCCAGGAACGCCTCACCGTCGGGATGGGCGATCTCGCCGAGCGCCGCCGCCGCCTCCTTCCGCAAATTGGCCTGGTCGTGGTTGATGCAATTGCCGATTGGGCGTACCGCGCGCTCGATCTTCATCTTGCCGAGGCTGCGGATCGCCTTCAGCCGCACCTGCCAGAATTCATCGGCGAGCGAGCCGACAAGCTGATCCGCCGCGAGCGAGCCGTTGACGTTGAGGCCCAGCGTTTCCGCGGCCATCTCGCGCACCATCCAGTCCGAGTCCTTCAGCCCGCGTGTGATCGTCTCGGCCGCGGGCTTCAGCTGCGAGAACGCCAGCGCGCTCACCGCGGCGCGGCGCACATGGGCGTCGGGATCGTTGATCAGCGCGGTCAGCGCGGGGATGGATTCCTCCAGCTTGAGGAAGCCGATCACGCCGATCGCCTGCACGCGAACGGCCGCATCTTGATCCAGGAGCGCTTCCAGCGCCGGCTTCAGCGTATCCTTGCAGCGCAGCTCCTTCAGCGCGCGCAGCGCGCCCATGCGGACGAAGGCATGGGCGTGCTTGACCAGCGGCAGGATGATCTCGGCGCAGGCCGGATCCTTGAATTCGGCCATGCTGTCGGCTGCGGCCGCCCCCACGATTCTTTCGGGATCGACCAGCAGCTTGACCAGCCCACGCGCGGCCTCCGGCCCGTCGAACTCGCCGAGCGCCATCGCGACCTGCTGGCGCACGCCCGCATCGGGATCGGACACCATGTTGGCGAGATGCGCGACGGCTGCGGGATCACCGGAGTGACCGAGCGCAATGATGGCGACACGGCGCTCGGCGGGATCGGCGGCTTGCAACCGCTCATCGGCGTCTTCGAGGTCGTCATAGGACTCGAACGGGCTCGACATGATCACCTCAACAGATAGGGAATATTGACGGTGACGGCGCCGGTCGGGCAATCGGCCTCGCAAGGCATGCAGTACCAGCACTCGTCATAGGCCATGTAGGCCTTGCCGGTCATGTCGCTGATGCGGAGCACATCGAGCGGACAGACGTCGACGCATACGGTGCAGCCCTTGTCGGCGATGCATTTGGCGTCGTCGACGACCACCGGAACCGATGTCTGATAGGACGCGAGAGGCATTTTATGTCTCCTGTTGCGATGTTGCGGTGGATCACGCGGAGGCGCGGATGCGCTGCTTGTCGTAGAGGTCCTTCTCGTCGTCGGCGATCGGCACGACATAGGGCTCCACGGCGCGCTTCTCGCTGGTCATCTTGCCGTTCTGCTTGGAGAGCAGCGTGTGGCAGAACCAGTTCTCGTTGTCCTTCTCCGGGAAATCCGTGCGCCAGTGATAGAGGCCCCAGCGGCTCTCCTCGCGGTACAACGAGGCGTGCACCGCCATGTCGGCGCAGTCCATGATCGACTGAACTTCGAGCGCGCGGAGCAGCTCGTGCGCGTTGCGCGCGATCATGTGCTCCTGCATGTCCTGCCGCGTCTCGGCGAGGCGGCGCATGCCGAGCTCGTATTTGCGGGTGACCTTCGGCGGCTGGAGATAGTCGTTGACGAGGCGGCGGGTCTTGTACTCGACCTGGTTCGGCGGAATGCCGTCCTCGCGTTTAGTCGGCGCCAGCACGCGGTCGCGCTCCAGCGCGACATCGGCGGCATCGAACTCCGCAAAGTCGTGGTTCTCGGCGAACTCCATGGCATCGATACCGGCGACCGAACCGTTGGTGAAGGCGCCCAGCATGTAATTGTGCGGCACGCTCGCCATATCGCCGGCGGCGTAGAGGCCGGGCACCGTCGTGCGCGCATTGTCGTCGACGAACACACCGGAGGCGCTGTGGCCGGAGCAGAAGCCGATCTCGGAGATGTGCATCTCGATCGACTCGCTGCGGTAATCGACGCCTCGCCCCTGCTGGAACAAGCCGCGCGTGGGACGTTCGACCTTGTGCAGCGTGGATTCGATCTCGGAGATGGTGTCGGGATGGAGATGCTTGAGCTGGAGGAACACCGGGCCCTTGCCTGACAGCAGCTCGTTGTAGAATTCCAGCATCATCTGGCCGGACCAGTAGTCGCATTCGATGAAGCGCGATCCCTCGTTGTTGGCGGTGAAGGCACCGAACGGACCGGCGACATAAGCACAGGCCGGGCCGTTATAATCCTTGATCAGCGGATTGATCTGGTAGCATTCGAGGTTCGCCAGCGCGGCGCCGGCGTGATAGGCCATCGCGTATCCGTCGCCGGAATTCGCGGCGTTCTCGTAGGTGCCGAACATGTAGCCGGAGGTCGGCAGACCGAGGCGGCCGGCGGCGCCCATGCAGAGGATCACGGCCTTGGCCTTGATCACCAGGATCTCGGCGGTGCGGGTGTTGACGCTTATCGCGCCGGCGATGCGGCCGTCGGACGATTTGAGCAGCCGCGTCGCCATGTAGCGGTTGGAGATCAGGATGCGGGCACGGCGGAGCTGGCGATAGAGCGCTTTCTTGACCGTCTCGCCGTTCGGCATCGGAAGGACGTAGGTGCCGATGTGGTGCACCTTCTTGACGGCGTAGTCGCCGTTCTCGTTCTTCAGGAAGCGGATGCCGAAACTGTCGAGCTCTTCGATGATCTTGTAGCAATTTTGCGCGTATTTATAGACCGCCTTCTGATCGACGATGCCGTCGTTGGCGATGGTGATTTCCTTGGTGTACTGCTCCGGCGTCGCGTAGCCGGGGATGACGGCGTTGTTGAGCCCGTCCATGCCCATCGAGATCGCGCCGGAGCGCTTGACGTTGGCCTTCTCGAGCAGGACGACATTGGCCTTCGGGTTCTTCAGTTTTGCCTTCAGCGCCGCCATCGGGCCGGCCGTACCGCCGCCGATGACGAGCACGTCGCAGGAAACCTCCGAAAGTCCGTCGACGATCTCATCTAGTGCCATCACTTGCTCCTGGTCCGCCGGCAGGTCCGGCGCCTTTGCATCAGATTTGTTCAGGTGACGTCCCGGCGATAGCAATTAGTTGTCGCCGGGACCCGATTTGCGCCTCAGCGCTCGACGAAGGCCTTTTCGATGACGAAATGGCCGGGCTGGCTGTGATTGCCTTCGACAAAGCCGCGCGCGGCAAACATCGCGGGGAGTTCCTCGAGCATCGCCGGGCTGCCGCACAGCATGATGCGGTCGGTCTCGATATCGAGGCCTGACTGCCCGATGTCGTCGAACAGTTGGTTGGAGGCGATCAGGTCGGTGATGCGGCCGCGGTTCTTGAACGGTTCGCGGGTCACGGTCGGGTAGTAGACGAGCTTGTCGCGGATCAGCGGACCGAAGAATTCGTGATTGCGCAGGCCATCGACGAGGTGCTCGCCATAGGCGAGCTCGGAGACCTGGCGACAGCCATGGGCGAGCACGATGGTCTCGTAATTTTCGTAGACGTCGGGGTCCTTGATCAGGCTGGCGAAGGGCGCGAGGCCCGTGCCGGTCGAGAGCAGCAGCAGGCGCTTTCCCGGGATGAGGTTGCCGGTGATCAGCGTGCCCGTCGCCTTGCGGCCGACCAGGATGATGTCGCCCTCCCGGATCTTCTGGAGACGCGAGGTCAGCGGGCCGTCCTGCACCTTGATCGAGAAGAACTCGAGCGCCTCCTCGTGATTGGCGCTCGCCATGCTGTAGGCCCGCATCAACGGCTTGCCCTCGACTTCCAGCCCGATCATCGCGAACTGGCCGTTCTGGAAACGGAAGCCCGGATCGCGCGTCGCCGTGAAGCTGAACAGGCTATCGGTCCAGTGGCGGACCGACAAAACCGTTTCCTTCTGAAATGCGCTCATGGTCTCTCCTCAGCCATTGTTGGCGCACAAGGTTTCGGAGAGAGCAGAGTCCGGCAATTCGGAAGTAAACTTCCCGGTCGATTAGTTTCACATTTCGCGGGTGATGATCGAAGAGGAGGCAGACGATGGCCCCCGCCACGCATCCGCGCCGGCAATTAGTTGCTATTCACGCTCGCCCGCGTCGACATAGAAGGAAGCTGGAGGTTCGTCATGACCATGACCTTGGTGGCGCCGACTGTGGCCGACTATGAAGCCAGCGCCGATCTCGCGACGCTCGTCGTGCGCACCACGCAGGACGATGTGGTCGGAATCACTGCCGAGCAGCTCCGTCTCTCCTGCAAATGCGCTCACTGCACCCGCGCCCGCTTCGACGATCGCTTCCCTGAACGCTTTCCCGGCATCGCCATCACCGAGATCGGCGATCTCGGCTATGGGCTGAACATCTCGTTTTCGGATGGGCATAACAGGGGGATTTATCCGAAGCCGTATCTGCTGAGCTTGGCGGGGCGCTGAGGCGAAGATGCCTTCGAGTGGGGCCACGGATCGTCCCACCAACTCCGCCGTCATTCCCCGCTAAAGCGGGGAATCCAGTACGCTGCGCCCCCTCCGTATCCCATTGACGTCTCTGGAATACTGGATCGCCCGATCAAGTCGGGCGATCCGGCGGAGTGATTGGCACGGACATTGCTCCTCTTTAGAACGATTTGAACGTTCCGGAGGCAAACGATGTTGCAGGCGGCCAATGTGGTTCGCGGGACGGTTCCCGCAACGGTCCGGCCTGCCGGAGGCTCCTCGCTGCTGCTGACCGAGAACCAGCAATGGATCGGCGGACCGCCGCCGCTGATGGACAAGCTCAGCCAGCGCGAGCGGGAGCTGGTGCTGAAGCAGGGCCGGCGAAAGGTGCTCAACCGCGGCCAGACGCTGTTCAGCCAGGGCGGCAAGCATGACGGTATCTGGCTGATCGAGAGCGGCCGCATCCGCGTGTTCTACACTTCGCCGCTCGGACGCGAGATCACGCTGGCCTATTGGCATGTCGGCAATTTCGTCGGCGGGCCCGAAGTGTTCGAGGGCACCGTGCATCAATGGTCCGGCGTCGCATCCAGCAATTGCAGCGTCGTGCACCTGCCCGGAAAGGAGCTGCGGTCCCTTGCCGTGGAGATCCCGAACCTCGCCATCGGCCTCATTGAAGGCCTCACCTTCAAGGGCAAATGCTATTCGGCGCTGGCGCAGATGCTGGGAACACGCTCGATCACCCAGCGCCTCGCGCACCTGCTGCTGCACCTCGTCGAACTCTACGGCGTCGAGGATGCCGACGGCCGGGTGATCGCGGCGGCCTTCACCCATGCCGACATCGCCCACATGGTCGGCGCTACCAGGCAATGGGTCACGATCAGCCTGAAACGGATGCAGGAGAAGGGAATCGTCGTCACCAAGCGCTCGCAGATCGTGGTGTGCCGGGCCGACGCTCTCGAGGAGATGCGCGGCCAGAGCGGCGACTAGGGTCGATGCACAGGCAAGCGGCTTTATAGTGCAGGACTGCCCAAGGAGTATGCAATCAGCTTTTCCCGGCAACTAATCGACTGCGTCGGTCACTCCGGATTTGCCCTGCCCGCGGCCTCACCCAATCATGGCAACCACAGCACATCCAACCGAATGAGGATGAGAATGGTCCGCCATCTTCCCACGCTCTCGATCGCGATGTCGGTGACCTCGCTGGCGCTTCTGATCGCGCAGCCGGCCCTGGCGGAAACCGTCACGCTCGGCATTGGAACGCAGGACACCACGACCAACACGGTGACCGCCGGCGTTGTCATCCGGCAGCTGCATCTCCTCGAGAAATATCTGCCGAAGGACGGTAAATACGCCAATATCAAGTTCGAGCTGGAGTGGCAGAACTTCACCTCCGGCCCGCCCGTCACCAATGCGATGATGGCGAACAAGCTCCAGATCGGCCTGATGGGCGACTATCCGCTGATCGTGAACGGCTTCACCTTCGAGAGCAATCCGGAGAGCAAGAGCCGCCTGATCGGCGTGGCCGCCTACAGCCTGTCTGGCTCCGGCAACGGGCTCGTCGTCCACAAGGACTCGCCCTATTACGATCTCGCCGATCTCAAGGGCAAGCTCGTCAGCGTGCCGTTCGGCTCGGCCGCGCACGGCATGGTGCTGAAGGCGATGCAGGACCGCGGTTACGCCTCCGATTTCTTCCAGCTCGTCAGCCAGAGCCCGGAGGTCGGCTCGACCAACCTCCAGGAAAAGAAGATCGACGCCCATGCCGACTTCGTCCCCTTCGCCGAGCTGCTACCGTTCCGCGGCTTCGCACGCAAGATTTTTGACGGCGTTGAGACCAACCTGCCGACCTTCCACGGCATCGTGGTCCGCACCGATTTCGCCGAGAAATACCCTGAGGTCGTCGTTGCCTACTTCAAGGCGCTGATCGCCGCCAACCAGTGGCTGCGCGACGATCCGAAGCTCGCGGCCGAAAAGATCCAGGAATGGACCGGCATCAACAAGGAAGTCGTCTACATCTTCCTCGGTCCCAGCGGCAACATGACCACCGATCCCACGGTAAAGCCGGCGCTGATCGACGCGGCCGCGACCGACGTCAAGGTTTTGCAGAATCTCGGCCGCATGAAGGAGTTCGATCCGAAGAAGTGGGTGGATGATTCCTACATCCGCAAGGCCTATGCCGAGATGAAGCTCGACTATGACGCGCAGCTTGCGAGCACCAGGAATTACGAGATCACAGGCGAAGACTCGTTCTGCAAGAAGCCCATCACCGACCCGCGCAAGGCCGGCGAGGTCTGGGTCGACGATGCCGGCATCCTGCCCTTCGCGTCCGCCGCCTGCACGTTAGGGGCCTATGCCGACTACAAGGCCAAGGGCAAGAAGATCAACGTCGCCTACGTCTTCGACACCCCCCGTGGAATCAAGCTGTTCGCCGACCAGGCCTTCTTCGCGGTCGGCAACGGCGAGGTCGCGCCGTTCCTGCTGAAGAAGGACGCCGAAGCCCATGCCGCCAAGATCAATGGCAAGGTGCTCGGCTTCGAAGACGCGGTGAAGGCGGCGGTCGGCGGAGGCAAGACGTGAGCAGTCCCGCCCTCGCCAGACATCCCGAGGACAGCATGCCAGCAGCAACTGCAATCGCCGAGGCGGGCCCCGTGCCCGCCCCTTCCCCGCCCGCGACACCGCCTTCCTTCGGCACGCTTGCGCTGCGCTGGTACCGGCTCAATCAAGCGGGGCTACGCGCGACGACGATCGGCATCATATCGCTGCTCGCCTTCCTGCTGGTCTGGCACCTGCTCACGACCTATCGCGTCGTGTTCTTCGTGCGCTTCACCAACGTACCCTCGCCGCTCGCGGTCTATGCGAGCTTCACCAAGGCGATCCACGATCCCAAATTCCTGCTGCACATCCTCTTGAGCTGCCGGCGCATCTTGTTCGGCTTCTCGCTCGCGGCGGTGGTCGGCGTGCCGCTCAGCCTGATCATGGGCCGCTTCAAGCTGGTGCACGAGATCATCTTCCCGGTGGCCGAGGTGCTACGGCCGATCCCGGCCATCGCCTGGGTGCCGATGGCAATCATGCTTTGGCCGACCAACGAGCAGAGCATCGTCTTCATCACCTTCCTCGGCGCGTTCTTCCCGATCCTGGTCAACACGCTGCATGGCATGTCGCTCGTCGATCCCGTGCTGGTGCGCGCCGCGCAATGTCTCGGCGCGCGCGAGCGCTCGATCTTCCGCGAGGTGTATTTTCCGGCTTCGATGCCGCACATCTTCACCGGCCTCACCGTCGGCATGGGCGTGGCCTGGGTGTCGCTGATCGCCGCCGAGATGATCTCGGGCCAATACGGCATCGGCTACTTCACTTGGGAGGCCTATTCCCTTGTCCAGTATGCCGACATCGCGCTCGGCATGATCGCGATCGGCGTGCTTGGCCTTGGATCGAGCCTGCTTATCAGGGGCGCCGGGCAGTTGGTGATGCCGTGGAGGCTGAAATGAACGAAATTCTGACCAAAGCACCGCAGGGCCATATCGAGGTCAGGAATTTCTCCCTCAGCTATGAAAGCATCGAGGGGCCGGTTCAGGCCGTCACCGACACGCAAATTCATGTGAAGCCCGGCGAGTTCGTCTCGATCGTCGGGCCCTCCGGCTGTGGAAAGTCGACGCTGCTCAATGCGGTCGCCGGCTTCCTCAAGCCGACCACCGGTGTAGTCACGGTCGACGGCGAGCGTGTGAACGGCCCCAGCGCCGAGCGCGGCATGGTGTTTCAGCAATATTCGCTATTTCCGTGGAAGACGGTGCGGGAGAACGTCGAGTTCGGCCTGAAGATGCGCGGCATGGCGCGCTCCCAGCGCGAGCGCGCGGCGCGCACGCTGCTCGGGCTCGCGGGGCTCGAGGCCTTCGAAAAACATTATCCGGAAAAACTCTCCGGCGGCATGAAGCAGCGCGTCGGCATCGTCCGCGCGCTCGCGACGGGACCGAAGGTGCTGCTGCTCGACGAGCCGTTTGGCGCGCTCGACGCGCAGACGCGCGTCATCATGCAGCAGATCCTCACCAACATGTGGCAACGGCTGAAGATCTCGGTGCTGTTCGTGACCCACGACATCGATGAAGCCATCTTCCTCTCCGACCGCGTCTACTGCATGACCGCCCGCCCCGGTTCGATCAAGGCGGAAATCCCAATCCCGCTGGAGCGGCCGCGGCAGCAATCGATGATGATGTCGTCGGAGTTTTTGGCGCTCCGCCGCGGCCTGATGTCACTGATCCGCGAGGAGAGCCTGAAGGCGATGGGCGGCGAGATCAGCGACATGGGCATGCAGGGGCTGAACATCGAGCTGCATGGGCATTCGCTGGCGGATGTGATTTGATTCACCTCGCCCCGCTTGTGGGGACGACGATCTCGTAGGGTGGGCAAAGCGAAGCGTGCCCACCATCTTGGTCGCACGCTAAGCCGAACGGTGGGCACGTCGCTTCGCGCCTTTGCCCACCCTACGGCACCTTGCTCCCCTCACTTGAACCAGTGGACCAGCGCGATGCTGATGCCGAGCAGCAGCATCAGCGACAGTGTCACGGCGGCCGTCACCCGGCCCCCGACATTCGCCAGCACCTTTACGTCGACGCCGAGGCCGAGCGCGGCCATCGAGACCACCGTCAGGAAGCTCGTGATCTTCGTCACCGGCCCGACCACCGTGCCCGGCACGATCTCCAGCGAGCGCAGGGTCGCCAGCGCAAGGAAGCCGAGGATGAACCAGGGGACCAGGCGAAAGAAGCCGACATTGGATTTCTTGGCGCCGGTCTGCCAGCGCGAGGCGACCAGGGAGAGACCGACGACGACGGGCCCGAGCATCAACACGCGCATCAGCTTCACGAGCGTGCCGATCTGCGTCGAGACGAGCCCGGCCGGGACCGTTGCCGCAAGCACCTGTGGCACGGCGTAGACGGTGAGGCCTGCGAGGATGCCATATTGCGTGGCCGACAATTGCAGCAGCGGAATCAGCAGCGGCAGGCCGAGGACCATCATGACGCCGAGGATCGCCGTAAAGGAAATCGAGGACGCGATCTCGTCGTTGTTGGCGCCGATGATCGGCGCGACGGCGGCGATCGCGGAATTGCCGCAGATGGAATTACCGCAGGCGATCAGGATCGAGAGCCGCGTCGACAGGCCCAGCATGCGACTGAGGCCGAAGGAGACGCAGAGCGCGATCACGACGACCGCGGCGATCGATGCCAGCAGCGCCACGCCGGAAGCCGCGATGGCGGCGAAACTGATCGAGGCCCCCAGCAGCATGACCGCGACTTCGAGCAGCTGTTTGGCGCTGAAGGCGATACCGGCCTGCCAGCGCGGCGCCGGTTTCCAGAAGCTGCGCAGCGCCATCCCGAGCAGGATCGCCATCACCAGCGCTTCGACATAGGGGTGCTCGAAGACACCCAGCTCGGCCCGTTCGAGCAAGGCCGAGATGCCGGCCACGGCGATGCACAGGAGGATTCCCGGAATCAGCGCCGCAATACGGCTCACGACAGTGGTTGGCTTGGCGTCGGCCGGGCTGGATGCTTGATTCTGCGACACAAATCTCTCCCAGAGGAGAAATATTTATACGCAGTGCTGGTCGATTGGGGAATAAGTTTTCAGCATATCAGGGCCGAGGGAAGTTCTATGCTCAGCCCGGAATAATCGGCTCAGAAGATCAGGCTTTTGGCGAGCGCGGCGACGCGGCTGAAGCTGTCATAGACGCCCGGCTCGAAGAAGGCCGCACGCGCGAGCACGATCCCCGCGACCAGCGACCAGAACACCGTGGTGCCGGCCCGCAGCAGGAGCTTTGACGCGCGCGATCGCGGCTGGGTGTCCGTTGCGGACACCAGCTGCTCGCCGAAGGGCTCAAATCCAGTGCGTTCCATGGCTACGCCAATCCATCAAATTGTGAATGGAATGTCGTCGTTTCGGCCCCAAACGGCAATGGAAGCGATTGGCGTTTTTGGCCCTCGACGGGGAAACTCCTTCCGTCTGACGAACCCGAGGCAATAGTTTTCTTCTTTGGGTCGGTCTGGCGGTCCGGAACCCGGTTACAGCGCCAGATAACGGCGACGGATCGCGTCGTTGGCCTTCAGCTCGTCGATCCCGGCAGCATAGACGATCTGGCCCTTGTCGATGACGGTCGCGTGGCTCGCCAGCCCGAGGCAGAAATGCATGTTCTGCTCGGCGATCAGGACGGTCGATCCGAGCTGGCGGAGTTGCCGCAACAGCTCGCCGATCCGCTGCACGATGATCGGTGCGAGGCCCTCGCTCGGCTCATCGAGCAGCAACAGCGCCGGGTTGCCCATCAGCGTGCGCGCGATGGCGAGCATCTGCTGCTCCCCGCCCGACAGACGTCCAGCAATGCGATTGCGCAGCGGCTCCAGCAGCGGGAAGACGTCGTAGATGCGCTTGATCGGCCACTCGTCCTGGCCTTCCGGCCCCTTCTTGCGACCGATGACGAGATTGTCCTCGACCGTGTGCTCCGGAAAGATCTGGCGATCCTCCGGCACGAAGCCGAGACCGGCGCGCGCGATATGGTGCGGCCTCTGGCCCGAGATCACCGCGCCGCGCAGGCTGATCCTGCCCCGCCGCGGCGGCGCCAGCCCCATGATCGCCTTCATGGTCGTCGATTTGCCCGCGCCATTGCGGCCCAAAAGCGCCATGGTCTCGCCCTGCCGCACCGAGAGGCCGACGCCGAACAGGATCTGGCTCGTGCCGTAGTAGACGTCGAGATCGGCGACTTCGATAATGGTCGCGCTCATGCGGCGGCCCCCGCATGTTCGGTGCCGAGATAGGCCTCGATCACGGCGCTGTTGCTTCGGATTTCGTCAGGCGTTCCGGTTGCCAGGATGCGACCGTAGCAGAGCACGACGATCTTTGGGGCGATCTTGAACACGATGTCCATGTCGTGCTCGATGAAGACGACGGTGATTTTCTGCGTCTCCCAGAGCTCGCGCACCTTGTCGATCATGCGCCAGCGCTCTTCCGGGCCCATGCCGGCAGTCGGCTCGTCCAGCAGCAGAACCTTTGGTTCGAGCACCAGAGCGAGCGCGATGTCGAGCAGCTTCTGGTCGCCATGCGACAGCGTTGCGGCCGTGCGATTGCGCTTTCCCGCGAGGCCCAGCAGCTCCATCACGTGCTCGGCGCGGTCGCGCGTCTCGGGCAAGGGAAAGCGCTTGTGCAGCACCGCCGACGTACGCTGATCCGCACTGACGGCAGCAAGCATGGTCTCCTGCACCGTCAGCGATTTGAAGATGCTCGCAACCTGGAAGGCGCGGCCGATGCCGTGCCGCACTATCTCCGGCGGCGAGCGGCCGGCGAGATCGACGCCGTCGAGCAGCACTTGGCCGGAATCCGGCCTCAAGGCGCCGGTGATCAGATTGAAGAAGGTGCTCTTGCCCGCGCCGTTCGGTCCGATCACCGCCGTGAGCGAACCGTCGGGGAAGTCGAGCGTGACGTCGTTGGTCGCCTTCACGCCGCCGAAGGATTTTGCGAGGTTGCGGATCTCGAGCATCGCTAGCGCCCCTCGCCTGCGTCACGCCGGTGCGCGAACCAGTCGGCGACGAAATCCAGCAGGCCTTTGCGTAGGCCCAGCGCGAAGAACAGGATGACCACGCCGAGCACGATGCCGTGGTACTCGGTGAAACGCGTGACGGTGTCGTTGAGCAGAAGCAGCAGCACGGTGCCGACCATCGGCCCCAGGAAGGTCGAGACGCCGCCGAGCATGTTGATGAAGATGCCCTCGCCCGAGATCGTCCAATAGGCGAATTCCGGATAGGCACCGGAGACGAACAGCGCCATCACCATGCCGCCCATCGCGGCAAACAGCGCCGCCAGCACGAAGACAGTCAGCTTGGCCCGCCAGACGTCGATGCCGAGGAAGCTTGCGCGCGCGGCATTGTCGCGGATCATGCGCAACGTGTAACCGAACGGCGATTGCGCGATCTGGCGCATCGCGAGCAGGCCGAGGATGAGAAGCGCGCAGCTCGCGACATAGAGATGGATGTGGTTCGCAAGATTGATGCCGAGGAATGTGGGGCGCGGAATGCCGCCACGCAGGCCCTGGTCGCCGCCGGTGAAGGAGGCCCAGGACAGGATGGTCGAGTGGATCAGCATCTGAAACGCGAGCGTGACGAAGGCGAAATAGATATCCTTCAGCCGCACGCAGATCGCGCCGATGATTGCGGCGATTACCGCCGTGATCGCCAGCGTCGCGACGAAGGCCACGGGAATCGGCACGCCCAGCTTCTGCATGATCAGGCCAAAACTGTAGGCGCCAAGGCCGAAGAACATGCCGTGGCCGAACGAAGTCAGGCCGGTGTAGCCGACCAGCAGGTTCAGCGAGGTCGCGAACAGGCCGTAAGCCGAGCAGCGGATGACGAAATCGAGCAGCGCCTTGCTGCCCGTGAACAGCGGCAGACTCGCCAGCACGGCGAACGCGATTAGCGCGATCAGCACGTCGCGATAGCGTTGCAGTGCCGCACCGCTGCGCACCGGCGCCAGCGTTTCGGCACGTCCGGCCTCGAGTTCGGTCATGCCGCCTCCTTGCCGAACAGGCCGGTGGGCTTGGAGACCAGCACGATCACCATGAACAGGTACATCAGGCCTTCCGTGAATAGGGGAAAGCCGAGCGAGCCGAAGGACCTGATAAGGCCGAGCAACAGCGCGCCGATCAGAGCGCCCAGGATCGAGCCCATGCCGCCGATCACGGTGACGATGAAGGATTCGATCAGCACCGAAAATCCCATGCCGGGGGTGAGCGAACGAACGGGCGCCGCGAGCGCGCCGGCAAGGCCCGCCAGCATGCCGCCGAGCGCGAACACGCCCCCATAGATCAGACCGGTGTTGATGCCGAGCGCCGAGACCATGCCGGGATTATGTGCCGCCGCCCGGATCACCTTGCCGATCCGGCTGCGCGACAATCCGATGCCGAGCACGATCGCCACAACGAGCGCGACGCCGATCAGCAGCAGGTAGTAAGGCGGCACCACGCCGCCGGCGATGAACAGCGGCATCACCTGGAACGCCGCGGGCATGCCCATCGACTTGAATTCCGGCCCCCAGATGATGCGCACGACATCGTCGAAGATGAGCACGAAGGCGTAGCAGACGAGCAGCTGCATCAGCACGTCGGCGCCATAGACGCGGCTCATGAAGACGCGCTCGAAGATCAGACCAAGAATCGCGGTCCCGGCCGCGCCCRCGAACATCGCCAGCGCGAAGCTCCCGGTGAGCTGATAGGCCGTCATCGCGAAATAGGCGCCGAACATGTAGAAGGCGCCGTGGCTGAAATTGACGACCTTGAGCACGCCGAAGATCAGCGTCAGCCCGACTGCAACCAGGAACAGGAGCATGCCGATGATGAGGCCGCTGGTGGTTTGCGTCACCAGGCAGGCGGAACTGGAGAGGCAGCCGGCGAGCGCGTCGAGATCCACGGGAGCACTTTCATTGCGACGCGCCGAACTTGGCGCGGAGAGCCAAATAAAAACGGCAGAGACGGTCGCCCGTCTCCGCCGCGCGTCACATCAGGTGTAGCCCTTGCTCTTCTTCCACTCGGCCTCGAGCTCGAAGATGGTCTTCCAGTCGCCGGCCTTGACCTCGGGCACGTAGGGCTCCTGCGGGATCGTGGTGCCCCAGCCGATGGCGTAGCCGACCAGCGTGTGGTCGTCGCCGCGCATCGTCACGGTACCGTCGGCGCCGAACGGGCACTTGATGGTGAGGCCCTTCAGCACTTCCGCGATCTTCTTGCCGTCGGTGGAGTTCGCCTTCTTCGCGGCCTCAGCGAGGAACATCACGGCCGTCGCGTTCTGCCACGACCAGTTGGTCGGATATTCGTTGTACTTCGTCTTGTAGGCATCGCCCCAGGCCGCGTTCTCCGGCGTGGTCGGGAAGGTCTTGATGTAGCGGTTGCCCGAGTGGATGCCCTTGGGCAGGTTCTTCACTACGGTGAGCGCGGTGTAGTCGGCCATGTTGACCGCGAACACCTCCATCTGGCCGAACATCGCGTAGATGTTGGCCTGGTCGATATAGGAGGTGAGATCGCCGCCCCACAGGCAGGAATACAGCGCCTGCGGCTTGGCCTGGAGGATCTTCGTCACGACTTCGGTGTAGTCGGGCTGGAACAGCTTAGGCCAGGACTCGCTGATGATTTCGACGTCGGGCGCAAAGCGCTTCAGGTACAGCGTGAACTCGCCGGTGGTGTCGCGGCCATAGGCATAGTCCGGCGAGCAGGTCGCCCATTTCTTCAAGCCCTTGGCCTTCGCGATCGAGGCGGCATAGCTGCCGCCGACGATGGAATCGTGGATGCCCTGGCGCACGCAACGGAACGCGTTCGGGATGTGCTGTTTCGGATCGGCCGTCAGCGAGGACGCCTCCGAACAAGTGTGGACGCAGAGCACACCGAGATCGCGCGCGACTTCGTGAACCGCAAACGATCCGGACGACGCCTCGCCGTCGATCAGCCACTCGCAACCGTCGGTATTGACGAGCTCGCGCGCGACGCGCGCGGCTTCCTGCGGCTGGCCCTTGGAGTCGCGGATCACCATCTCGATCTGGCGGCCGGCAAGTCCGCCGGCGGCGTTGACCTTTTCGACCTCGAGCATCACCGCATTGCGCGACGACGTGCCGAGCTGCGCGACGCGGCCCGACAGAATCGTCGGCATGCCGATCTTGATGGTCTTGGATTGCGCGCGCGCCACCCACGGTGCGGCAACACTCATCGCACCGGCGCCCATCAGCGCCAGCGTTGAACGGCGGCTGATGCCCGGCATGCGGGTTCTCGTCATTTTCCCCTCCCTCTTTCGGGTCGGCGTTTCCTGGTCCCTTGCCGGAGATCGTCTCGTCTCCGTGTTCCCAACAATTTCAGAGGCAGGGGGGTGACGTCAAGCCAAAGATGAATTACGAGTCATAATTCATCAAAGGAGGAAACGAGGCCGGTAATCGGCCCAAAACCCGCAAAATGATCAATCTTTCGAGCTTCATCACCTTTCATGCCCGGCGCACGCCGGACCGGCCCGCGCTGAAATATCGCGGCGAGGAGATCTCCTACGCCGATTTCGATGCGCGCATCCGGCAAGCGGCCGGCTGGCTCGCCGCGCAGGGCATCGGCGCGGGCGACGTCGTGGCCGTGCTGATAAAGAACAGCGCGGCGTTCCTGGAGCTCGTCTTCGCCACCAGCCATCTCGGCGCGGTGTTCTTGCCGATCAACTTCCGTCTCTCGCGCGACGAGGTCGGCTACATCGCCGGCAATGCCGGCGCGCGCTTGTTGATCGTCGATGAAGAACTCGCCACGAATGCAGCGGGCGCGAAGATTGTCGTGCTGAACGAAGCCGCGCAGCAAAGCATCACGCACCTCGCGGACGAGGCCGCGCCCGCGCCGATGCACGTCCGCGCGCCGTCCGACCTGATGCGGTTGATGTACACCTCGGGGACGACGGACCGCCCCAAAGGGGTGATGCTCACTTACGATAATTTCTACTGGAAGTCCGCCGACCAGACCATTGCGCTGGGCCTCAGCGCCGAGACCCGACTGCTCGTCGTCGGCCCGCTCTATCACGTCGGCGCGCTCGACCTGCCGGGCATCGCTGTGCTCTGGCATGGCGGCTTCATCCGCATCGAACGCAATTTTGAGCCGGAGACCGCGCTTGCGGCGATCGCGGAGGACAAGCTGAACGCGGCATGGTTCGCGCCTGTGATGACCACCGCGATGCTCACCTGCCCCACCCGCGATCGCTACGACGTCTCCAGCCTGAGATGGGCGATCGGCGGCGGCGAGAAGACGCCGGAGCTCCGCATCCGCGCCTTCTCCGAGTTCTTCCGCAATGCGCGTTACATCGATGCCTATGGCCTTACCGAGACCGTCGGCGGCGACACCTTCATGGAAGCCGGCCGCGAGATCGAGAAGATCGGCTCAACCGGGCGCGCCATCGCCCACGTCGAGATCGAGATCCGTGACGAGGACGGCAAGACGCTGCCGCCGAACGTCAATGGCGAGATCTGTCTGCGCGGACCGAAAATCACGCGCGGCTATTGGAAGGATCCGGAGAAGACTGAAACCGCGTTCTTCGGCGACTGGTTCCGCAGCGGCGATGTCGGCTATCTCGACGAGGAAGGCTTCCTGTACCTGACCGACCGCAAGAAGGACATGATCATCTCTGGCGGCGAGAACATCGCTTCCTCCGAGGTCGAACGCGTCATCTACGATTTGCCCGAGGTGCGCGAAGTCGCGGTGATCGGCCTGCGCGATGCGCGCTGGGGCGAGCGGCCGGTCGCGATCGTCGTGCTGGCCGAAGGCGCGAGCCTTGAACTCCCTGCCCTCACCGAGCACTGCCGTACGCGCCTGGCGAGCTTCAAGGTGCCGAAGGAGCTCGTCATTCGCGACAGCCTGCCGCGTAATCCGAGCGGAAAGATCCTCAAGCGCGTGCTGCGCGCCGAGCTGGAGACGTCTGAATGACGCAAGCGAATGCCAAGGTCACAAAGCTTAACCGCGTCGAACGCAACGCCTGGACCAAGCAGAAGATCTTTGACGCCGCGACCAAGGTCGTCGGCAAGCATGGCTATGCCGAAGCCTCCGTCGCCCGCATCACGGAAGAAGCCGGCGTCGCGCAAGGCACCTTCTACAATCATTTCGAGAACCGGCAGGAGCTGCTCGACCAGTTGCTGCCGAAGATCGGCCTCGACATGGTGGAATTCATTCGCGCCCGCACCGGCACTGCCGATGCCGCGCGGCAGGAGATCGCCCGCTTCTCCGCCTTCTTCGACTTTATCCGCGAGGTGCCGGAGTTCCTGCGCATCCTCAACGAGGCCGAATTCTTCGCGCCGATCGGCTACCAGAAACATCTCGACAACATCTCGGTCGCCTATGTCCGCATCTTGCGCCGCGCACGAGCGGCAGGCGCGATCGAGGATTACAGCGACGAGGAATTCGAGGCCATCGTCCACATGCTGATGGGCGCGCGCGGCTATCTCAGCCGCCGCTACTCCTATTCGGCTGACGGCGTCACCGCCGTGCCAGACCACGTCATCTCCGCCTATCGCAAGCTGATGACGCGCGGCCTCTTCAGTGCATCCGGAGATCAGGACACGCCATGAACATCGCATCTCCACAAAAGCCGCTCGATCTCGTCTCCGCGATCGCCGAAGGCGATATCCGCTGCCTGCTGATGGTGCTGGTGCACATGACCGGCGATGAGCGCTGGCTCGAGCCGCCGTACTTGCCCAAGCGCGACATCCGCCTCATTCCCGATCCGGAAGCCGGCGTGCCCCGGGAGGTCCAGGACGAGATCCGCGCCGCGGTGGTCAGGCTTTTTGCCGACGGCACGCCAAAACCTGTCATCACCGATCCCGGCGAAGCGCTGCTCTTGAAGATGATGCGCGCCTGCCTCGGCGAGAACGTCGCGCCGGAATACGCGCCGCTGATGCGCGAGGAGATGGGATTTGTAGCGCGTGAGCCGCAATGGACGCAGCGCCCCTCCGCCGAGAAGCTTGCCGGCCAGCACGTGCTGATCGTCGGCGCCGGCGTCTGCGCCATCGCGCTCGGCGTCGCACTCGGCCATCTCGGCATCCCCTACACCATCGTCGAGAAGAACGCCGAGCTCGGGGGCACCTGGTGGATCAACCGCTATCCCGGCTGCGGCGTCGATACGCCGAACCATTCCTATTCCTACTCGTTCGGCTCGGGCAATGCATGGACGCGCTATTTCTGCCAGCGCGAGGAGCTGCTTGCCTATCTGCTGAAGGTCGCCGAGGAATACGGCATCCGCGAGCATCTGCGGGTCAATACCGAGCTGACAGCGTCGCGCTGGGACGAAGGCAAGCGACGCTGGATCTCAACGCTGAAGACGAAGAGCGGCGAAGAGATTTTTGAATCCACCGCGCTGGTCTCGGCCATCGGCCAGCTCAACGATCCCTCGCGCGCGCATTTCAAGGGCGAAGACAGTTTCAAGGGAACGATCCTGCATTCGGCGCTGTGGTCAGGCGATATCGACCTCGACGGCAAGCATGTCGCCGTGATCGGCACCGGCGCAACATCGATGCAACTGGTGCCGTCGATCGCCGGCCGCGTCGCCTCCGTCACGGTCTATCAGCGCAGCGCGCAATGGGCGCGGCCCGTTAAGGGCTATTCCGATCCGATCAGCGAGGGCGCGCGCTGGCTGCTCGCGCATCTGCCGTTCTATGTGCAGTGGTACCGCTTCAACATGTTCTGGCGCTATGGCGACGGCCTGCTGCCGTTCCTGCGCAAGGACCCGGCCTGGCCGCATCCGGCGCGCGCCGTCAACAAGGGCAATGACCGGCATCGCCAGGAGCTGACCGATTTCATCCTCACCGAGCTGAAGGACCGGCCCGACCTGATCGCCAAATGCGTGCCGACCTATCCGCCCTATGGCAAGCGCATCCTGCTCGACAACAACTGGTTCAGGACGCTCACGCGGGACAATGTCGAGCTCGTCACCGACACGATCGATCATTTCGATCGCGACGGCATCGTCACCGCTGACGGTGAGCACCGCCCCGCCGACATCATCGTCGTCGCCACCGGTTTCAAGGTGACGGAGATGGCGGCACGCCTCAACATCAGCGGCCGCGGCGGCAAGGATCTGCGCGAGGCCTGGGCCAACGACAATCCGACCGCGTTCCTCGGCCTCACCGTCCCGGACTTTCCGAACTTCTTCTGCATGCTCGGTCCGAACTCCGGCCCCGCCCACGGCGGCAGCGTCATCTTCCAGTCGGAATGTCAGAGCCGCTATATCTCCGCCTGCCTCGCCGACATGATCGAGCACGACGTCGCCGCCATCGACGTCCGCAAGGAGGTGCTGGACGACTACGTCCAGAAGGTCGATGCCGAGCACGAGACGATGATCTGGACCCATCCCGGCATGAGCACCTATTATCGTAATTCGAGCGGCCGCGTGTTTTCCGCGATGCCCTGGCGGTTCGTGGACTACTGGCGCATGACGCATGATCCGGATCTGGGGCAGTATCGGCTGACGAAGGGGTAAACCTTACCTCGTCGTCATTGCGAGCGCAGCGAAGCAATCCAGAATCCTTCCGCGGAGATACTCTGGATTGCTTCGCTGCGCTCGCAATGACGGAATTCGCGGGTTAATCTCCCGCACAACCGGGAGCGCCGTACGCCGAGGGAAGCCGCCAATGCCCAAGCCGCTTGTCCGCGTCTACACCGACTACAAGAGCCCCTATGCGTTCGTGGCCAACAAGCGCCTGTTCGAACTCGAGGAGACGCACGGCGTCCAGCTCGAATGGCTGCCCTATACGCTGCGCGTCGCCGAATTCATGGGGACGGTCGAGGAGCGCACGCCGCATTTCTGGCGCAAGGTGCGTTACGCCTATATGGACGCGCGGCGCTATGCCAATGCGCAAGGGCTTGTCATGAAGGGGCCGCGCCGGATCTATGACGCCTTCTATTCCAGCGTTGGAATGCTGTTCGCACAGCGGCACGGCTTCTTCCGCCCTTATCACGACACGGTGTTCCGCAAATTCTGGAGCCATGAGCTCGAGATCGACGATCTCGCCGCAATCACGGACGTCATCACCGCGTGCGGCGGCTCGGCGAGCGAGTTTGAAGCCTACGTCAACGGCCCTGCCCGCGCCGAGCACGATCGCATCATCGACGAGGCCGAAGCACTCGGCGTGTTCGGCGTGCCCACCATGGTGTTCAACGGCGAGCTGTTCTGGGGCGGTGATCGCATCGACATGCTGATCGAACGGATCGAGCGTCCGGAAACGATCGTGGCCGCGCTCGGCAGCCGCCACCGCAAATCAGTGTAGCCGTTACGCCGCAAGTCCGCTCTCAACCGGGGCAAATTCCAGCCCGAGGCTCTCGGCAACGGCCTTGTTGGTTATGCGGCCACGATGCACGTTCAGTCCGTTGCGCAAATGCGGATTTTCCAGGACTGCAGCAAAGCCCTTGTTGGCGAGCAACAAGCCGAACGGCAGCGTTGCGTTGTTCAGCCCCTGGCTCGACGTCACCGGCACCGCGCCCGGCATGTTGGCGACGCAATAATGCACGATGCCGTCGACCTGATAGGTTGGATCGGCGTGCGTGGTCGGATGCGAGGTCTCGAAGCAGCCGCCCTGGTCGATCGCGACATCGACCAGCACGGCGCCCGGCCGCATCGACTTCAGCATCGCGCGCGTGACGAGCTTTGGTGCGCTGGCGCCCGGCACCAGCACCGCCCCGATCACGACGTCGGCGGCGAACACCTCGTCCTCGACCGCTTCGATGGTCGAGAAGCGGGTGCGCACCCGCCCGAGAAAGACATCGTCCAGCTCGCGCAGACGGGGAATCGAGCGGTCGATCACAGTGACTTCCGCACCGAGGCCCGCCGCCATGCGCGCCGCCTGCGTTCCCAC